>JBKCGI010000066.1:0-34349 GCA_046303515.1 Flavobacteriia bacterium
ATTATAATTAAAATATAAAGACCACAAATCTTGTAAATAAACTTTTTCACTTCTTGCGTAAATATCTCCATAGAAATCTGCTCTACCATTACCTCGAATAACAGCTAAATCTGCTGTATCAGTATTATTTCTAACTGAAAACGCTGTGTCCGACAATGACGATGAAGGAGAAACAATACTGTAAGTACTTTGTCCCGTAAAGGTTAAACTAAACCCAGCACCTGTTACGGTTCTATTTGATGTTAGTGTCAAGTTTGAGTTGCCTAAGTTTGCTGATGCCACCCCCTTAATTACTGTTATTAAACTCATAATAAATAAAATTAAGAAATTAATACATCACCAATAACCAAAATGTAGCAACCTGTTCCTGAAGGGTTATCCAATTCAAATGAACCAAGTAAGTTTGTTCCGCCCGAAAAACCATATTGACCTGCATCTAATGTTAAACCATTAAATTCGATTGTCTCACTATCAGGAACTACAATTGTAGCTGAAGTGTAAGTATCAGCAGGAAAAGTATAAGGAAACGATTCACCACTTAAATCAATTACATCTGGAATAGATGTTTCAACTGAAGCGGGAGTTGTTGTTACAGATACCGTTTGAACTAACCAACCGTTAATATCTTCTAAAGCTTGATTTAAACCTGCTAAGTCAGCAGTCCATCCAGGTTGATTTGTTACGTCTTGTAAATCAAAATACTCTTTGGTTTGATTTTCTGCCGAAAAATCCATTATAACCATCAATTTATCCGTGTAAGGATAATTATGAGGTCTGTTATTGTCAGACTGAACAGCGTTAAAATCCATTTGAGCGTCAGAAGTTACTGAACGAACATTTCCAATTGGATAATAATTGTTTGGACCATAACTACCATCAGACTGTTGTACTCTGATTGCAATAGAACTTCCAATCTTTTCTATTTCTATTTTTTTCTTTGCCATCTCTTAATCGGATTTTGTTAGCATTAATGTTTCTTCTTCCGCCGAAATTCTACTTTCAACACTTGGTGTTACGTAAATGTTCTTCACGTAAGTTTTTTTAATTATCGTATCTGAACTTTTTGGAGTACTTGAAATTAACTTTGTCAAATCACTCAAAGAATCCTTAATTGAATTTATCTCCAATTGGGTTGTATCTTGATTTGAATTAACTTTTTCGGCGGAAAAAACTTCCTTGTAAGCCGAAAGCAAATTATCAGTATTCTTCTCATTCTGATAGTTCTGATAAACTAACATAGATAAAAAACAAACTATGATAGTAATATATCCTCCCCTACTCATTTTAAGAGATGTTATTATCAATTAAATAAGTGATATAAACCATTGCATCAGCAGGAAGCATATACCCCAAATAAACACCACTAATAGGATTGAAAACTTTTACATATCCAGAAGGCACTTCAACAATACCATTTTTATATGTTTCAGCATCATTTGGAGTAAGCAATCCTACAACTTCTCCGTCGCAATTTCTAACTGTAACCAATCCAGGAACAGCACAACCACAATCGGTTAATGAAGCGTTCTCGAATTGAGTGTAAACAGTTGAATTATCGTAATTTTCGTTTGGCATAATTAACAGTTATTACAAATTGTTTTTAATTTTTTTACAATATTACAAATTTCTTTTTTACAAAGACACGTTCTAACACAAATAATTGCATTACAACCATCTCCAAAGAAATTTCTTCTCGGAATACCGACATAGGATTCCAAAGCTTTTATATAGCTTCTAACTAATCTTAATTTTAAAAGTGTAGAAGTAGTGTCCTTACCATTATTAGTGTAAATAACGTACTTGTACGCAAGTTTTGAACTGCATATCTTAGCGTAAGCTATAAACTCTTTTATTTTGGTTTTATTTGTCATATTATCCTATAACTACAACTCTTACAAATACAGCAGGATCGATTGGTGCAATATCCAACGTAACACTAATTGTTCCTGTATTGTCATTTATTGTAACAGAAACACCTGTGGTCGAAGTTAATCGTGTCCAAGTATTCCCAAATAAATAATAAACTTCAACTTGCAAATCAGCAAATGAAGAACTAATTCCATTATACAAAACTCCTTGAGGAACAGCACCGCCTGAAGTTAATTCAGCTTGAGAAATAGTTAATACGTCTCCGTCAAAAACTGATTCAAATTCTTTTATGAATTTAAAAGCATCAGTTCCATTTGTTCCGTTAGTTCCGTTAGTTCCGTTTGTGCCATTCGTTCCGTTAGTACCATTAGTACCATTCGTTCCGTTTTCTCCAGAATCACCTTGCGGTCCAACAGGAATTGTTACACCATTGAAACAACTTCCACAAGAACAACTATTTTTATTTTTACAATTACAACTCATAATTTTATTTATTTCATTCTTATTACAGGTGTAGAATCTAATGATAATACTGGATTAGTTTGACCACCTTCATATTTAAATGTAAAAGATGCTGCTACAATTAAACCTATTTTGATTTCTGATAAAGATGGTGTAGCATAATCGTAACATATTGTATATGTAGAAAAAGATGTACCACCACCAACTAATGCGTTTGGTAAAACAAATACATTTGAACTACCTGGTGTTCCTGTAAATCCTAAATTACCTCTTAAATAAAGTATTTCTTTTACTGAATCAAAAGCAAACTCTCCAGGTTGTCCTCCTGCTTGAAACCATGAATTAACCAAATAAGGTGTTAAACTGCTCCATACTAAAGGAGCTTCAGTTCCAGGAGAACCTTGAGGACCAACTAAACTTTCTAACCATTCTTCTTCCGTTCCGATAAATCCGTTTTCAACAGCAACTTCGTAAGCGGATAATCCATCCGTTCCGTTTGTGCCTGGATTTCCTTGACTTCCTACTAAACTTACCAACCATTCTTCTTCCGTTCCAACGAAACCATTTTCAACAGCAACTTCGTAAGCGGATATTCCGTCTGCTCCGTTAGTTCCATTAGTTCCATTCGTACCATTTGTTCCGTTTCTTCCAGGTTCACCTTGAGGACCAGTTCTTACGATTACCGTTTCACAACATTCATTACAACTTCCTCCACAATTACCTCCGCAATTACTCATATCTTATTATTTTAACAACAACAATTACATTTTGTCCAGATATAATCAGCAATTTCTTCCGCCGAATTTCTATCTCCACTACAAGCAGCCCAAATAGCATTTTCCAACAATGTCTCCAATTCCAATACTTCTAAAGATAATTCAGAAGTAGCATCATCTAAACTTGTTTTATTCTTCTTTTTACTGATACAACATTCCAAAGATTGATAATGGAAATAATAAACAATTTGTGATAGAACAGTACCATCATTCATTGTAATATAATATTGTAATTTGTAAATTCCTGGAGGAAAACTACTAAGACTTAAATCTGAAGGAACAATCTGAAAACCTACACCTGTAGTGTTAGGTAATACAGAAGCTACATTAACCGAAATGTATGTACTTGATTTTGGGAGATATACTCTTACAACTGCTGTTGATACATCTGAAATTACATTGTTAGGTAATCCCCAACCTCCTGTGTTCTGTGAACTGTAAACTCCTGTTTTATCAAAGACAAAAATTTCATCTTTTGTAGCATCAACTTTTAATACTAATTTTGTTTCTGCCATAATGCAAATGTATTAAATTATTTTTAATTATTGTTCAATTAATTCTATTTTTTTTGTTCCCTCGTATTTTTCAACTATTTTATACTTAGCGTAATCAGAAGATTCATCTTGAAGTGCTTTTAATTCTTCTTCCAAATCATCTTTGTTGTCTATTGAGTTTAAGTAATCGTAACTCTCCAACACAAGTCTGTTGAACTCTTTTTCCTGCATAAGCATAGCTTCGTTCTGAATATCTTTATCGTTAACTTGATACTTATTCGTTACCCTACCAAATCCAGGTACTTTATATTCAAGATTAAATCCTTCGGCAGTTGGCTTCATTTCAGAAAATAATCTTTTAGAAACATTTGCTCCAGTATCAAACTTATACAATAAACCTACTGTTTTAAATTTATCTGAACGTTTCTCTCCTCCGCCGGTAAATTCTTTCAAGAATCTTTCGTAATCGTTTTCTTCTGGATATTCATTACCGAAAACATCAGTCTTATTATTGTCGATGAAAGAATCTAATCCATATAAATTTTGAGCTAAGTATTTCCAATCCCTCGCATCTTTTTGTTTTGATCCAACTGAAGATTGTACAGCTTTCGTTATCGATTGGAAAGAAGTTGGATTAATCATAGGTTTAACGTTGTCTATAATAATGTTTCTTCCCGCATTTGATAATCCATCCCAAATATTATCTTCTTGTTGAATATTTTTAAAAATTCTACCTACAGAAGAAAAACTACTTTCAGTCAATATTTTTGTATTTGAACCAAATGCTTTCCATAAAGCGGTTTTTGTTGGATTTAATTTAAAAGCTCTGATTTCTTCGTTTGTAGCATCACCTTTTAATAAATCTGATAAAGAACCTAACGTAGCCACCATTGCCGCTAATTCAGGTGTTAATTTTACAGATACGTAATTTGTCCAATTCCCATCTTTATCCTTAGTAAATGAAACAGATAAATTTTGAAAGTTTTCATATTTTCTTTCGTTTTTACCTTTTCCGCCCATACCACCATTTCCAAATGCTCTTAAATCAAAAGGTCTATCCTTTTTCAATTTGATTCCTTCCTCATCATCATCTTCAAACATTAAAGAATAAGCTACAATAGTTGTCGCTGTAATAAGTATATTGTTAAACACGCGTTGTTTTACTAATAATGGATTGGAACGAACTTTACCTTTTATTATGTTTAAATCGAACTCACCTGTCTTATGATTAAATCCTGGACCAATGAAAGCGTTTAATATCCCAATTAAAGGAATATTGTTCATTGTCTTATTTGCTAATTGACCTGTGATACGAACAAATTTAAAAAGTCCATTTAACAAGAATTTAGAAGCTGCTAAAAGAGCATTGTCACTTTCCTTTATGTTTAAAACTGGTTTTACTTTACTTACAACATATCCAGTTAAACCATCAGGTGTTCCCATTAAGGAAGCATCTTTTGACATTTGAACTCCTTCAACAAAAGCTTCACCTAAAGCGTTTTCTCTTAGTTCTTGAACACGATTGGTAACGTAGGTTTTTTTAGCGTCAAGTCGGCTTCCTCTGATACCTAATTCTTGCTTAATTATTTTCGTTACTTCAGATTGTCTTTTTTCCGCCGAAATATTTGGTTGTTGCATATCGACTTGCTTTTCAGCATTTGCCTTTATCTCATTCCATTCAGTTAAAGCAATATCGTTATAATCAGCGTTTAAATCACTTTTATTGCTCGGATTAAATGTTCCACCCTTAACAGCTTCAGTCGTTCCAATCATAGCACCCGAAACGGTATTCATAAAAGCATCTAATGAACCTAAAGCATGAATAACTTTAAGTAATTGACCTACACTTTTTAATACAACTTTTCCGTATTCTTTATTATCTAAAGCTTCACCTAAACCGTTTAAAAGAGTTTTTTCATACCAACCTTGAGAATCTTGACTTTGATCACCTTTTAATGATGATTCTCCAAATAAATCATAACCTGACTTTCTTGACTGTACAGCTCTCCTATAAGCAGAAGGAAGCGATTCGTATGCCGCAATAAATCCTTGCATCAAAGCTCTTGGTTTATGCAAATTACTGATAACGTAAGTAGCTGTTCCTAAAACTCCAGATGAATAACCTCCAACAAATGCACGAACAAATGTCAATGGTCCTGAAAGCATATTTATATATATTGCAGAAACCATTTCCTTGAATACTTTAGCAGCAGTCCAAGGTCTTGTTGAATCAAGTAAGGTGTTGAATTGTTTTTGCAATCTACCTATTTGGCTTCTTCGAGCTGTACTAACAATGTTTTTTACATTACCTTCAGAATCAAGAACTTCTTTTTGAACATCTTTTTCTAATTCAAATATTTGATAAGCAATAGCATCAAGTTGCCTTCTTATTGCTGAATTAAGGTTTTTGAATCCGAAACGTTTCTCAAAAGCTTTTGTAAATTCATTACTATCAGATAACGCTCCCATTCGGAGTGTTTTCATTATTTGGTTTACTTCGTCTTTTGATTTGGTATCTGCTATTCTTGATTCCAATTCCTTTAATTCTTCCGCCGAAATTTTACCTTCTCTACGCTTTTGCTTTAAATCTTCAGTTGAAGTTTTTCCTTCAAGTTTATTTTGTCTATCAATAAATTTTTGGTGTTCCTTCTTAACTAAATCTTCCAACTTAGCATTAAGTAATTCTTCAATAGTATCAGCTAAATCTTGAACCTCTTGAGTTGTTTTACCTGTTTTTGAAGCAATCGCTTGAGCCAATGTTCTTGCACTTGGATTTGCACCTCTTAAATGCTCTTTAACAAGTTCTCTCAAAACTTTTGGAGTGATAACTTTCTCCGCTTCGATTTGCTCTTTTAATTTTTTAACTTCTTCAGAATCTTCAGCATTTGGTTTAGTACTTAAATTTTCACCTTCACCTTTTTGTAATTTAGCAAGTTTTTCTTCTAACTTCTGAAGTTTAGTTTTTTCCTTAGATGATAATTCCTCATTATGTAAAGCTTCAAATTCAGCAACCTCTCTACCTACTTGACGAATTTGCTCTTTTCTTATTGACGGAAAATCGTTTTTTATAGCTTCATATACTTGATTTACAATTTGTCCAGTTTTCGCAACTCCCATTTCAGCAAGGGCAGCAATCATTTCTCCAATTGCTTCTATTTGAACTTGGTTTAATCCAATTATTGAAGCAGATGCTTGATTACCTTTATTTGCATTTCTAAACTTATCAAGAGCGTTATTGAATTTTACCTTGGCATCTTTTACCTTTTGTGCTTTCTGTTCGCTTTTAGAAGATTTCTTTTCCGCCAATTGTTTTTCTAAATCAGCAACTTTTTCTTTTAACTTCTCTACAACTTCATCACGTAAAGTCTCATCAACAACTCCATCAACTTCAGATTGAATATTATCTCTGGTTTCCAAAATGTTTTCTTGAGTAACAGGATTAACTCTTGTTCCTTTTTCAAAATCATATCTTTTCTCCAATAAGAAAACAGATGGGTATTTTTCGTATGACTTTCTTGTGTATGAAATTATTTGACCAAGTTTTGTTTTTTCAAGGGAAGCTTTATTGATTGCTCTCATTCCTTTTTCAAGAAGATTTTCCGCTTCTTTTAAAGCTTGCTCATCATTGTTTTTTGTAGCTTCTTGAATGTCAGCCAAAGCATCTTGAGATATTCTCGCTCCTGCTTCAGTTAATACAGCAAGACGAATATCTAATGGAACTTCATTATTGATGTCAGAAACGTAAGCAATAGCGCCTTCAGCTCCTTTTATATCCAAAAGTTCGTCAATGTACTTAGATTGTTGTTCTTCGTTGTTTACATCGTAAATAGATATACGTTTCATTTCGTTTGCAATTTCATCTTCTTGCATATCTGCAAAACGTTTTGATTGCATACTACTTCTTTGTTTTCCTCCTTCTGTTTTAGGTTTACTTTCAGAAGGTTTTTCTTTTTCCGCCGAAACTTTTTCTTCAACCTCATTATTGCCTAAATCTCGTGAACCACCATAACCTTGTTCTTTCGTGTTTAAACGAATAATTGGATCAATAACGATTATATTTCCTTGAGTATCTAAAATTACATTTCCAGTATGTAAATCCTCAACTAAAGTATCTCCATTTGAATAATTATTATCCTCAACTCTTTCAAAGCCAAGTTTAGACATATAATCTTCAATTTGTGAATCAGTTATTTTTTCACCTTCTTTTGCTTCAATAAAAGGTTGCTCAACAATTATCTGAAACTCACCATCAGATGTTCTACCGAATCCAATTACTTTTAAAGCTGATTCTGGGAATAGAGCATTTTGAAGTGTAATACTATCAAGTTTTTCTTGTAAATCATTATACAAGTTTGTAGATTGAGATTTAGTAACTTTATCAGATTCATCAACCCAAACAAGACTTTCTTCCCCGCTTGCTTGATGTTCACCGTATTCTTTATTTATATCCTCTACCCAAATGCCTTCTTCTTTAGCGTATTGCTCTATGATGTTCTCTTGTTCTTCGTTGGTGGCTGAAGTCTCTTTATTTGCTCCATTTTTTTCTCCAAGGATAAGGGTTGATTCCGCATGGATTCTACCGCCTTTTGAGATGCCTGACTGCTCGTCTTGTGAAAATCGTTTAAATACTTTTGTTCCACTTTCAATTCCTTTTGCATTTTCTTTAGATTTATTTATTATTTCTTTATTTTCCGCCGAAACTTTTTCTTGCTCTACTTGTTCGGTTTCGGTTTTGGTTTCGGTTTGTTGTATTTCATCTTGTTTTGTTTTTTGTTCTTTTTCCGCCGAAGGTTTTGTTTCGGTTTGTTTATCTAAACCTAATTGTTTATGGTATTTTTTATCTGTAATATCTTTTAAAATATCTCTATTTTTAACAAATACTATATATAATCCATTTATACCTTTTTGACCGCTAATATACCAACCTCTTGTGTTATAAATATTTTTCGCTTCTTCAATGTTTTCTTTTGATGAAAGTAAATTTTCATTTATACCATAACCTATTTCTATTGCATATTTATTTTTATTGTCATCTTCCAATGAAATAAATTCTTTTTCCCCATCTTTAATTTCTTTATTAACAATGTTAGTATCTTTCTTGTCAACAAAAACCTCTTGTATTTCCGCCGAAGGTTTTGTTTCGGTTTGTGTTTCTTTTTGTTGTGATTCTAACAAACTTGGATGAGTGTTTTTGAAAATACCGTAAGTATTAGACTTTTCACCTCCTTTTATCGCTGATTCTTTTTGTGATATACCATTAAAACCTAATGCTTGAACAGCTTTTGAAAACGCTTCATTTGCTTCAGGTTTATTCATTTTTGTTGAGAAAAGTTCTAAATCTTCTCCAGCTTTTTTCTCAAAATCAGATATTAAATCTATTGCTTTTGTTATGTTTTCACCTTTTAATTCTCCAGATTTTACTAAATCAGCCGCAACACTTCTAAGATTATTTGAAATATCAGAACCTCTTACATCTGTTGCTAATTTATAAGGCATTTCGATAGGATTAGAAGGTTTTTCAACTTCTAATTTTTGAACGTCTAATTTACCATCTTCTTTTACTCCTGCATAGTTTTTGGCAACATCTTCTGATTCAGAAACCCAAAATGTAGATGAGTTATCTTGATTTATAACATTATTTCCTACACCTCTAAAAACAGTTATTTTTTCTCCCTTATTTACATCAGTTCCTTCCTTAACAACATCAGTTGCTTGCGTTTCAACAATGTTTTCAGTAGGTATCATTTCATATCCATTCTTAGTCTCAATAGCTTTACCATCTCTAACTAAAGACTTCCATAATTTTTCACCTTTTTTAACACCTCCTTCTTCATTAAACATACCGCTTGCTACAATTTTGTTACCTTCTGGCAATGTCTCGTTTAAAGCGGTGTAAACATCTTTACCTATACCTTTTCCTTGGACTTCTTCATTTACAGTTATACTTTGAGTTTCAAAGTCTCCATTAGGTTTTACTGTTCCCATTACTTCACCAACTTCTTTTCCGTCTTTCGTAATAGAATAAGTTGTTCCATTTAATTCTTCTGAACGTTTTTTATTGTAAGTAATTTTTGTTCCGTTTACTTCGTTTGATTCAGTTACATCCGTATTAGAAATAATATCCTTAACTTTGTTTTGAATAGGTGACACTTCTTGCTTAGTAACATCAGTCGCTTGTGTTTCCGCCACATTTTCAGTTGTAGTTGCTTGTTCCTTAACTGTTTTTTCGGCGGGAAAAGCATTATTAATAATCTCTTGAGTTTTTTCTGTTGGATTAACAAAAGTTATTTTAGACATTTCTTCTGGTGTCATCTTTTCCAATTCGCCTGGCAGAACAAAATCACCATTAGCATATTTTGTTTCTGATTCTGCTCCTTCAACTGTTTCGATTGTTGGTTTTACAACTTCTGATACTGTTTCAGTTGGAGTTGTAGTTTCAGTAACTTTTTCTGCCGAAGGATTAATTTCAGATACAACTTCTTTTTCCGCCGGAGAAACAACTTTATCAGGTTCAACTTTATCAACTATTTCAGCTTTCTTTTCTACTACTGCTTCAGCCGATTTAGCAACATCTTCGTTTACATCTTTCTCGATTGCATCAACAATAGTTTTTTCTTCTTTAGGAAGTGAATTATACCACTCTTTTGCTGCTGATTTAGTATTCATACCAAAAGCACTACCCATTACATAAGAAGAAACAACTAACTTTCCAATATCACTTAAATCCCCATAACGAGAACTTACTTCATCCCAAAAACCTTTTGTTCGCAATTCATCATTGTAAATACCAACAAGTTCTTGAGTGACTTCCTCTCCAACTTCACCTAAACCTCTATTATTTATTTCCCCCGCACGTTTTAAAACATAATTAGCTTTATCTGCTTGACTTCCAAATACAGAAGAAACATATTTTGAAAGAGCTTCAGAACCTAACTTTTTAGACATTACACCAACAAGTTCACCGCCTAATCCACCTAATACTCCACTCGTAAAGTTTAACTCATCTTCAGCACTACTAAAAATAGTACCTACAGCTTCCATTTTAATACCTTGGTCAACTGCCGGTTTAATGAATTTCAATACCTTAGAAGAATCCATTGCTTTATCATAAGCAGTTGCTAATGTTTTGACAGCTTTAACTGATTTTAAAGGTGCTAAAACAACATCTCCAACAATAAGTTCAGCCATAATAGCTCCAGTTGTTCCAAGCATCTCTCCTGCTGTTTCCATTGAAAAGAATGGAACATCTTCTATTCTTTTTTCAAGTTGCTTAACTGATTGTTCTGAAGTTAAATCTTTTGATGAGAAACCTGCTTTTTTTAAACCTTCCAATTGTCCTTTAGCAATTGTAGTTTCAGTTGCTCTCATTTCTGTATTTGGTTGAATCCAATTCGCTGCCGATGACATAAATGATTCAATAAATCCACTACTCTTGTTTGAAAGTCCAGTTGAGTTGTTCAAATAAATAGTAGCCATATCACGCAACATTTTTTTATTGCTATAATATTCTTTTTCTTCAGAAGATAAATCGTAAATACCATCCCAATCTAACCAGTCTTTTGCTCCCGCATTTAAACTTTCTTCACGAGTATTATCAATACCTAATTTCTCCGCCAAAACTTCATTTTTTTCAGCTAATCTTGAATAAAATAAATCAAACTTATCTTTTGAAGATAAATCTTTTGGCAAGGCGGAAAATAAAGTTTTTGCTGTTTGTGATGATTTAAATTCAGCTTTCACATCATTTGGATCAACAGAGAAGAATGAGTTCTTACTTTTCTGCATTTGGTAAATATCTTCCTTGTATTGTTGAAGTTTCTTTTTAGCTTCATTCAATTCCAATTCTACTCTTTTTTTATCCTCGTAAGTTTTTGCATTACCTTTTAATGATTCTACTTTCTTAATAAGCATTTCATACTCGTTAGCTTGTCTTTTGCTTTCAAGTATTTTATCGTTCATTACGTTGTATGAAGTGTTAAGCAAATTGTCATATTCTTTAATATAACCACCTAACTTGTCATCCAAATATCTTTTTGTTCTTGAATCTTTTATTGATGATAAATCTAAATTACCCATATCATCAACTTTGACATTGTATTCAGTCAATAAATCACGCATAGAAGAAGTGATACGGAACAGTTCTTTATTCTGCTCCTTCATATCATCAGGCAATAAATCTAATACTTTGTCAGCGTTTTGTTTTTTATCAAAATACATTACATCTTCAAGAGTAACTCCCATATCTGAAGCTTCTTTTCTTTTTATATTAATGGAATAAGCATCTTCTACAAATTTTTCAACTTCATCTATTTTTTGGTTAACTCCTTCAGTTTGGAAATCAAAAGTATCTCCTATCGTTGATTTTGTAAGTTCACCTCTTTTTTCTAATAAAAGCTTTTTTTGTTCTTCATCCAATCCTAAGTCTTTTGAAACTTTTTCAATGTCAGAATTAACTATTGCATTTATTTTATCTTGAGCAACTTTTCGTTGTTGCTCTTTCGCTACAGAAGTAACTTTTTGTTCAGATGTAGCTTGAGGTAATTGACTTAATGATTCAGTTCCAACAACTTGATTCGGTAAAGGTTCTTTTACAACTTTATCTTGCTCAAGGCTTGCTGTAAGTTCTGGGAAAAAGTTTTTTCCGCCGGAAACTTGCTCTGGAGTTGAATAAATATTTTTAACATCTGGAGAAAAATTCTGAATAGGATTTCCTTGTGCATCTAAAGGTGCTTGAACTAATTGATTACCTAATCCAATTCCTGTTTTAGAAATTACATCGATTCCTTTATTAATATTTTGAGTTCCAGGCAATGGAACAATTTGCTCCTTAGTTGGTTTCATTGGAGCAGAAATAGGTGCTACCTCTTGAGTAGAAGAAACACCTGTTTGTTGCCCTAATAAATCAATAGCTTTACCACTACTCGCTTGGCTTTTCTGTAAACCACTTGTTAAGGCTTGTAAAGAACCGCTTGGCTTTCCCGCCGAAGTTTTTGGCGGTTGTGATGAAGTGGAAGTTTCTACTTTTTTTTTTATTCCTAAAGGGTCGTTGTTTTCATTCCCTTTATTTTTTAAAATACCAAGTGGATCATTATTTTGCTTTGCCATTTTTAATCTTTATATTGTTCAACGTCTGCTGCGGAATACCCCATACCTTCTAATTCACTTAGAGAGTATTTTTTACCTTTTATGGTATATGATACGTTATTTACCGAAGAAGGTTTCGCTTTTTTAGAAATTCGTTTCATCTCATCATATCCTTCCTCGTATTTCTTAACGTTTTTAGGATTCAATTGAGTTTTAATATCCGTGAAAGCACTTGTTCCTTTTCCGTTTCTATTCAATAAGATAAATTCTTCTTGGATTAAATAAGTTTGCTGTTCTTTTTCTTTTAAGCCTTTTCCAGTCTTAATAGTTGTTGGTCTTGCTATTGTAGCCTTCTGAACAATATCACCATTGTCTAATACAGAAATTTCACCTAATTTAGCATAATGCCTTCCCGCCAAATTTTTAGGATTTCCATTGTCATCTAAAATTTGAATATCATCTAATTTGAATCCATTGAAATTTTGAGGAACAATATTTCCTTCAGCATCTCTAACGTAAATTTGATTTTTACCTCCATCAGCTTTCATGTTAAAGTCAGCTAATGAACGATAAGTGTTCGTATATCCTTCAAGAATATTTCCGTTCTTATCATATCTTGGAGTTTTAACCACCCCTTTACCAACATCAGTATTTGCGTAAACTACTAATCCGCTTTGTAGGTCTGGAATATTTTCTCCCAATTCTCGCTGTACAGAATCTTGATTTTTTTCTGTAATTGAAGTTTTACTTGAAGTTTGATTTTTCAATCTCGCTTTTAAGTTATCAGCAATATCTTGTTCTGTAAATGAAGAATCTCTAAATGTAGTTTGTTTTAACTCTCTCGCTAAGTCTTTTATAACACCACTCCAATCAGTTGTTTTACCTTCTTTTGTGACATATGTAAGTCCTTGGTCTGTTTCCTTAGAGTATTCACTAACTTTTGCTTCAAGAGTTTGTAAGATACCTTCTTTATTGAAATAGTTATTCAAATCTCTTTCCCCCATTAAAGTTGAATGAAGTGTCTCAAAATCTGAATTAGAAAGCTTGTCGTAATCACCAAAGTCATTAAGCATATTTTTATACTCATCGTAAACTTTTCTTTTTTCCGGCGATAAATAAATTGAATTATCTTTCAATCCTTCATCAATAGTTGAAACCATATCAGTAATAGCATCCGTATTGGAAACTATCGTCTCATAATTCGTCATTCCTTGAATAAACTTTCTACCAACATCAGTTCCTTGATCTTTAATCATTGTTCTCCAAGCATCACCGTACTTGTTTTGAGCTTCTTTAATTAAAGCATCTTGGAAGCCATAAACATCTTTATTGAACTTTTCTTGAAACCTCGCATCTTTAAATGCTTTTGGTTTTTGGTATTCAAAAGGCTTACTGATTTCTGCTGCTCTTTTTCTCGCTGCATCATCAATAGCTTTTCTACGTGCCAACATTGGATTGATTGCCATGATGTTTCCGCCAGGAACATAAATATTTCCAGAACCAATAACTTGACCTGAATAACCTCCAACATTTATATTATGACCTAATCCTGGATATAAACTTGAATTTGGTTGCGCTCCAATTTCTTGTGGTGCAAATTGCTTATTGTAATTTTCAATAGCTGTTTGTTCGTAGTTCGTTGGAACATAACCTTCAGGTGTAGATGTGCTAATTGCGTTGATATCAATTAATGATTCAACACCTGGGTTATTTTGTGGTAAACTTGTTATATCTTCAAATGCCATAATTGTCTAAATTATTGGAATAAACCTCCTTGATTCATTGTCCCTAATAAATCCATCATATTTTGAGTTCCTATCTCTTGATCTCCAGGTGTGAAAAAATTACCTTGAGGTGAACTTTGACCACTTGTAAACATAGGTAAAATTGCTCCAATTCCTTCTTGAATAGTTGCTGTTCCGCCTTGAGTTCCTAAGATAGCATTTGCATTTACATTTGCTTCAGTTCTTGCTTGAGCGTTTTCTGCAACAGCTTGATCTCTTTTTAATCTTTGTAATTCAAGTTTTCTTTGAGCGATTCTTGACATTAAGTTTCCCGCTGCCGAATCAAAATAAGGCAATCTATCTCTACCAGACATCACCGCTTGATTAACTCCTTGTTGAGTACCTTTCTGCGCTCTAAGTAAAGCATCCATAGTGGAAGCAACATCTCCACCCGTATTTCTTGAAACAGCACTTTGAACTCCTGCTCCAATATTCTTAGCTTCACTAATTTGATTTTGAGTAATAGCATCAGTTCCCGCAAGCAAAGCTTTTCGTTGTTGCTCTAATTGAGCTAAACGTTGTCTTTCCATTGGATCAACCATTGGTATTTGTTGTGCTTTATCAGCTTGATTTTGTTTTTTAACAGCTCCAATGCCACCTATAATAGCACCTGCTCCTGCTCCAATAGCAGCACCTTGTGGACCTGCCATTCCACCTAATTGCGCTCCCATTCCTGCGCCACTTACAGCTCCTTTTCCAAGTGCCATCAATGAATCTAAATCTCCCGCCATTATTTTAAATTTTTATATTGAACAACCGAGCTAACTACTTTGAAATCTTCTTCAAATGTATGAATAATTTTATACATAAACAACCTGTACTGTATTCTTTCTCTATTTGGAGATACCGAAAGCTCTTTTCTTGGTATCTGATTCCACCATCCATTATACTGTTTTAGATAGCTTTGACCAAATAAAGCTTGATTTAATCTTGATAATTCAACTCCTGTTTCATCAAGGAAAATAATTTCAGTTGGTTTCATCGTTCCTCTTGGACCAGTATTAACTTCGATAGTAATAAATTCTTTTTCCTCAACTAATTCTACTGAAGTATGCTGAATTAAATATGCTGTAATTGGATTACTTTGAATTATAAATCCTTTGTCCAATTCATATTCCGCCAAAAATTTAAATCCGTAGTTTTTATTATTGAAAAATAAATATTTATCAAAATTATAAGTGAATCTTCCCGCCCAAAATCCCGTATCTTGAGAAAAAACAAAACACTTATTTTTATTCAAATCTAATAAGTCTGGCATTTGAAACCAATACTCATTATGATTCTTATCGAAATGACCTGTAATTTTCGTTCCATACCCACTTAATATCGCTTTTAAGGAATCTTTTATACGTGTATGGTAATTGTCCTTAGCAATATCCACAACGACGTTATCCATCAATCTGTAAACGGAATGTGAGTTAGGAATAAATAAAGCTATACCTTCAGTTTTTCCGCCTTGAGTTCTCATTTCAATTGAAGCATCAGCCATACCTCTCCACATCTCTCCATTAGAACCAATTTCTCTTGAAATCCAATATTGATCACCAATGAAATTATCAAATGATGTTGTGGTTAAATCATCTCCTGTTAAATTTGATAAAATAGATTTCTTAGTAAGAAGTAAACATATTCCACCAATTGTTATAGCGTATAAGTTATCTCCTTTTCCGTCGGTTCTTGCACTCCAAGCTTTAACTATTCCGCCATTGTCATCATCTAAAATGAATGTATTTCCCGCCAAGAAAGTTTTTAAACCTGGTGAATCTTGCTGATTTGTAGCTCGAGATAAACTCCATTTAACTCCAGTACAAAAAGTATTTTCTTCTTCAAATCCAACATCAGGCTTACTAAATCCTATTGTTGGTCCTTTTACTGAATAATCAAAATTGAATTGAGGTAAAAATCTAAATCCACCATATTTCCACAACTCCCACTCATTCGGATAATCATCAAAATATTCTGGATATAAATCATTGTCGTTTGCAATATCCGCAGGATCTCCACCAAAACTTGCATCATCAAACTTTCCAGGGCGCATTATGTAGTGAGTTAATGGAAAGTAAGCTAAAGGATAATCGCTATTAAAAGCAAAATTTGTAGCTGTAACACTTTCTGCTGCATACATCATACACATTTGTCTGATATATCCAATTCTACATTTATCTGAAGCTTGTATGTTATTTAAAAAAGTATCTTCAACGACATAGTAATTTTGGTTTAAGTCGTATCTTCTGTATGGAAATGGAAGCCCCATTGGAAATTGATTATCCAATTCAGAAATTGACCAATCAGATTCTCTGTCTATTGGTGCAAAAATATTCTCATTAACTACTGTGTCTCCGCCGAAAAATACAATCGGTCTTGTAGAATCATATTTAACGATTATTTTTTCACCAATCAAAGGATTGTAATCAGAATAATTAAATACCAAAGAAATAACTCCATTTACATCAATTGAATGAGTGTATATTCCGACTACTTGATAACCGTTTGAAGCTAAGTAAAAACCGTTATTTGTAATATCATCAGTAATTGCAATTATAGCAGGTCCAGATAAATGTGTTACGTTTAAATATATTCTTTCTGTACCATCATTATCACGTAAGAAAACAAAGCTTTCCCCCGCAGAATTAAAATCCGTAGATAATAAACTTGGAATACAATCTTCCCAACGCTCATCAACTAATTCTAAAGTTTGATTATCAGTATTATCTCCAACACCAATTATACTTTCAAGTTTTTGATAATGACCTGTAGATTTGTAATTATTAATATTCAAATCTTTTACAACTTTACCTGTTTGAATGATGTTAATAATATACATTGGTTCGGTAAAATCTTTTGCTTCTTGCTCATCAAAATCTTTAAGAATACCAGGGTAATTTAAGTTGTAGATATTTTCAGGTAAAGTTAAACTGTAATAAGTACTTCTACCATCTGTTTCTACTGAAAAAGAATCTAAAGTAAATATTTTATTCCCATCACTTCCAGAAAAAGCACCATCACCTGCTGTATCAGAAGTATTTCTATACCTGTTGTAAGCTACATATCTATCACCCGAACCATCTATACCCATATTAGCATCTTCGTTTGGATTTATTTGACCTTCGTCATGTAAAACCCTTGCATAAGATACCATATCAATAATTCTATCAAAATCAGGCTCTAAAGATATGTTGTTGAAGTTATAAACCTCTGAAAAGAAACCTAACGGAGAAACTAACTGAATTTCATAATTAGAAGGATTATCTTGCATATCTTGAAGGATTGCAGGATTAATTTGTCCACTTTCAATATCTGGAGAATGAAACCAAAATGAATCTAATGACTTTTGACCAAATGTTTCTGGACCAACTGTTATTTCAGAAAGCTTATACATTCCAATTCCTTGACATACAACCCTTCCTGCTCTGTCTGAACGAACAACAGAAAATGATTTCACCCATGAAGGAATATTTGTTACTCCACCAATTGCAAAACCTTTAGAATAATAATCTAACTGAAAGCACTCTGGATTATAAGCTGTATCATTATTACCAGAATCTCTTACGTAATTGTTTATTCTGTAGTTATGGTCAGTTTTAACATCATTTTTATCAACAGGTCTTAATGGCTCATACCCTACATCTGAAGCAGGGAATCCGTCTTTAGTTCCTGCTGTAGAAATATTACGTTTATTTTCCCCAGTTTCCCCAGTTTTTCCAATTGCGTTTTCGTGATCAAAAATCTCAAACACATTATCAACTGTTGAATCTACAGTTGCAGCAGTTGGCTTATCTCCATAGCTTAAATTTTTGCTATCAGTAGACATTATATCTCTCCTATTTGGAGCTTGAATGTTTTTTAAGTCATCATCTTCAAATACAAAACCTGCTCCACCACCACCATCGAACATATTTATTCCAAAAGAATATTTTTCCCCCGATTGGTAATTTTTGTAGTAAGCATGATTTACCGGATTATTAAATCCTAAAGAACCTAAATCTCTTAATACAGGAATTATCTTCTCTCCGTTTATATCTTCAATCGTAGCACTTGTTTCCTTGCTTGAAACTTCGTAATTCATTAAAACCAATTTCTTGTCGTAATAACGAATTGCTTTAGCTTTTTCAATTGTGCTTAACTCGTAGTTTTCCTCATTGTCAGCAAGAGTTTCTTCATCAATATTTGCATTGACTGGATCGATAAATTCTCTTACAGATATTTCTCCGTCGGCAATTTCTAATTTTGCAATTATCACACCTTGAGAAACAACATCTATTCCCGCTTCAGTATTGTAATTTACTCTACGTATTTCTACGTATCTGTAATTATTTATATTAGTAACTCTAAATTTTAAAGCTACACCAAATTGTGTTACATTAATTAAATCAGCATCCGCACCATAAGATTTTATTCCATGATATTGAGTGAAAGTTGTTGAGTTATCAACTGATTGCAAAACTGGAATTGGAGGTGTTAATACTCCCCAATTTGTTTTATCACCTTCGTCATTAGTATAACGCAAAGCATATTGATAACTTCCAACAGGTAATCCACCCCCTGCTCCAACACTTACTAATTCCCTAAAAATTGGAACGTCAAGTGGTGCTGTTAAATTTATGTAATAAAGGTCTGGATTGAAACCTGTAAAGTATTTTTGAGTAACACCAAAATTATCTTTAATATCCTTGATACTAAAAATCATTGGCGGAACATTAAAGTCAGTCAAGAATATTTCCCCGCCAATACAATTTTCGTTTATATCAAATTGGATATGATGAGCGTAAAGCCAAGGGAAGTTTGCCGATTCACCCATTACTGAACCATTGATAATTATCTTAGAATTTTGCGCTCCAGATGTTTCAACCCACAATTCAAAAATATCATTATTGATAGATGCAGCAACCATACAATACCAAACACCTGTTGTAAAATTAGATTTAACCAATTGCTCACCTCTAATTTTTTCCCAAGAACCTTTATTTCCTCTGTCAGATGATACACGACCATTTTCAGAATCATAATAAGTACCCTTGTTCTCAACTCCAGACAATTCCTTATCAATGTCGTGAGTTGCCCCGACACTATTTGTTCTGATGTCTTTTTTATGGTGTTCTTGGTTCATACTAATAATTCATTCGTGATAAATACTCTTTCATGTCTTGTCGGTGCTTATTGTCAAGTGTTTTAACTCGTCTTTCCGCCTTTACCCAACTTCCGTCGTAAGGATGATTTAAACTGTTATCATATCTCGCCAACAACAAATTCCAACGTTGTAAATTTACTGTTTCTTGAGCAATTCTTGTTTCTAAACCTTTTACTGTAACGAAATCTTTTACAGCTTGTCTCAAGTATAAAGGAACGATTGGAGAATTAGCAATATCGCTTTGTATTCCATTATACACCAACATTACTTTTTGAAACTGCTTACAGTTAGGACTTAAATTAATTATTCCTTGCTGAATACCGTAAAAAAATACATTATTTGGAACAATTTGAGAAGTTCCTCTATGCTTATGGAATCTATCTCTATCGTTTGTGTATCTATCTCTCGCTAAATAAGTATTTCCGCTTCCAGAACCAAGAAAATTACTTTTATGATAAACAACTTGAGCGCAACTGAAATCACACTTATCCCCATTGTAAACATAAATTTGTCTTAAATTAAATGCACCTAAAGGAAGTTCCAATTTCAAATCGCAAGGAATCTCAAAATCTTTATTTATTGTCAAGAAAAATGTATCAAAAGATAATTCCTCCAAGGCTTGCTCAACTTGTGATTTATACCAACCTGGAGAATTTATTTTAAAACTACTATCATCTACTACTTTGAGTACATCTGATAAAATTTCATTTACAGATACAAAGCTACTTGGTGAAAATTCCATTTATTACATATTTTGAGGTGAATCCTGCTCAAGTTCGTTTACTGAAACAATCTTGTTAGTTGGAACACCTTGGTTTAATTTAGTGTCAGCACCATCATTCACTCTTTCTTCTGGCATCATAAGGACAAATCTTCCTAAATCTAATACTTGTCTTTTCAATTGAATTAAAAGTTCTTCAGGGAACGGAAAAGACATATTTAAGTTTACTGATGAAGATGTAATTGGTTTTAATGTTGAGTAAATTCCAATTTCAATCTTTTTTGGATTTACACATTCTATTCCCAATAAATAAATATTGTCTCCCGCCCGAAAAAAATATGGATTCTTCGGAGAAGGTTCTTCATGCTTACTGAAATATAATCTTTCAATTTCTGAAGGACTTGTACGTGTAAATTTTGTCCACGTATAAGGAGCAGGACAATTCACTCCTTGGTCCTCCAAATAATAAGTGATGTATTCAATACCACCATCTTTGTCGTAATCAAAAATATTTGATGGCAATTCAATGTACTTTCTATTCTTTAAAACATTTGGATTTATGGTTGTAGCCGAAACAACTATCGGAACATCACCGTAAATATGTAAAAAAGCACCAGAATCTCTTTTTGAGATGTGTTGAGATAAAAGCCTGTTACCAATCATAATAACCCAATGAGCTATCTGTGTTTTAGTAATCTGCTTGTCATCGAATGATTGCTTAAAGTCCTTTACCAAGTCATCTACAATCGTTCTTAATAATGTTTTTTCCAATGCCATAACCTTAAACCATTAATTGTACTAAAGTTTGAATATCTCTCGCTGAAACAGAATAAAGATTCGTCTGATCACCTTGTTTAAATGAAATGAAATTCAAACTCTTTTGAACCACTAAGTTAGTCAAAGTTTCTGGAAACTCAACATTGTCAGTTATCAAACTTATTGGTGTTGGATATTTAAGAAATGTAATACCTACAAATTCATTAGGTATTTCCGGCGAAATTTCTATTTCAGGACCACCAACAGTATATTGTGTAGATGAATAATTTGCATAATTCAAATAAGCATATTGCTTGAAGTCATTTAAAATAGTGTTATTTCCCGCTTCAAAAATATTTTGATTTTTATCTTCCCATTGCTCTGTTGTCAATCTTTTTGCCGAATATAAACTTTTAATGTAAGCTACATCTGCTCTAAATTGAGAATCAAAAACATTAGGTAAAACGTTTACTGATGCGTTTGTAGGATAAACCGTTGGTTCTGGATTAACTTTCAATAAGGACCAAACAGAAGCGTTCATAGATTGACTATCTAACTTTACTCTTGAGAACAAACTTGTTTGATAAACAACCGTTCTAATCAAGTCCTGTAAATTTTCTTCTGTTAACTTCTTATCCGCAAACGCTTTGTTAAAAACAGAAACTAACCAATCGACTGATTGGTTAATTGCCTGCTTATAATCATTATCAAATGTATATCTGTCAGAACCTTCAGCATCCAATGTAGCTTCTATGTCAGTTACTATTGTTTGAACACTAATCATTCTTTTACATTTTTAATTGTTATTTAATTTGTCTCCCAACGATTTCAGCTTCCAATCCTGCTTCGCTTACTCTCAATTCAGATGACATTTTCTCTTGGTTCATTTGTCTATCAACAATTATTTGAGCAATTTCACCTCTTAAAGAGTTTAAATCACCATCAACAGACAAACCGTAGTTTCTTGCTGTTGAAACAATGTCATGTTGCCCCATTGCGCTCAATCCTCTCATTACTGAAGCTAACTTAATAGCTTTCGCTCCATCAACACTTCTTGCGCCTTTAATATTGTCAAAAAACAATGAACCGTATTTTGAATGACTTTTAAGCCATGCTAATTCTTTTTTTGATTTGCAAATATACTTAGAAAGATTGAATACATCAGTTTCTTTTCCGTTTTTTACTTGCTTTGTCGAATCGTAATCAAACTTGATAACACCAAAAGGAACTCTTACTGGTTTTCCGTTTCTTACGTCATCAACAATTGGATAACCAACTGTGTGAGTTACAAATGTTACCCACTCATCCTTTGGTAAAACATCATCTGGATCAATATCTTGCTCACTTACGTAATTGTGTTCAAAAATGAAACTTGAACTGTCAGTTTTATTGTTCCCATTGATTTTGTCAACCAATTTTTCAAGCAATGTAGCTTGGTCCAAAGGTGTTTGAGCTGGTGCTACACCTCTTTGTTGCTTTAATTCTGCTATTTCCTTCTGTAAATCGCTTACAAGCTTTACAATGTTTTCATCTACAGCAACAACTTTTGGTGCTTGAATTTCTTGAGATGAATTGTTTTCTTGTCCTGTTTCGTCGTAATCTTTTTCTTCTAAAGCCATCTTTTCTTTTTTTACTTATTATTATTAAAGTAAGTAGGCAGAGTTTCCCCCGCCTACTTTATTTTTTTCAATCTTATTGAATGTCCATGTAGAAACAACCAACAGGATTGTTGAACTCGATTGACAAGTGACCTCCTACCCAGAAATCTGTGTAGTTCTCACGAGTACCTTTTGACATATTGTCAGTTTCACCCATTTCCAATTGAGGAATACCTTTCATTTTCACAGGAGAAATTGAATCCGTGTCCAAAACAATGATTCTTCTTGCCCAATCAGCTTCAAAACAAGATGGCTCTCTCCATAATTCACAAGGAACTAATACGTAGTTTGAACCACCAATTTCAACTCTTTTCAAGTGCAAGTTAGCAATCTCTGAATTTGGTTCGTAACGCAATCCTGGTTGTTTGTAAACTTCAGAGAAAATGTTCAACATTTCTTGAGTTCCATAAACAAAACGAGTTGCACCTTCAACTTTGAAGTTAGTTTGGAAAGCTAACGATTCAAAAGCTGTTTTGAAACCTGCTACAGTTGGAGTAGCGAAAGCAGCACCTGCCGCAACCATTGTTGGGAAAATCCCACCCATTGCTTTTCCTGCATAACCATTGCTGAATGTGTATTCTCCACGAACACCGTTCCAGAATGAGTTAAACATATCAATACGCAATTGTTTCAACTTTTCAGCCTTGTCATTAGCAAGGAAATCAGTTGTACCCGCATTGATCATTTTTTGCATCTCAACTCTTGCCCAACGTTTAGCTCTCATGAAGAACTGAATGTAGTTGTAACGAGTAATCATTTCCAAACGGTCATAGTGAGAGATGTAATCCATACCATCAGCAACAATTGTTGATTGAATAGCAAAGATGTCTCCAGTTGAAACAGCAGGCAAACCTTTGTTTACTACTGAATTTACTGTGATGTTGTTTCCTGATACATCAGCAATAACACCGTGATCACCATTCTCATAAATGATAATCAAATCTTTTGACAATCTTGTCAAAGAAGCGTTTGTCACAGCGATAACTTGCGTAACGTATGTTCCTGGAGACGGAGCTTCAGCACCAACGTTAGCGTTAGCTTCTAATGGAGAACGACCAAATGTTTTTTCCAAGTACTCAAACTCATCCAAGTTTTTTTCCTTCATTGGTTTGTCCATCAACAATTTCAATGCGTTGAATTGTTGTGGCGCAGCATCGTAAATAACACGAGCTATTTCTTTTTGGATTAGGTTCGTTTCCTCTGGTGAGTAAGCTGAATCTGTTCCGTAGTTTGCTCCTTCTGGATTTAAGTTTCTATTACCAAATGGTAAGTTACCTAATCCTGGTGCGTAAGCGTAATTTGACATTTCTTTTAGAAATAAAGTTTTAACTTAGATAAATTTGCTATTTAGCAAGTCCTCTGATTTTATCTAATTGTGCTTGAACTTCTGGTCTAATCTCTTGTGTTTTACCGCTTTGGCTTCCTTTACTGCCAGTCGGTGTATTGCTCCCTCGCAACAACAAATCTTGATTAACTTTTGTTTCTGTCTGTCTGGCAATTAGTTTTTTGTATTGTTCCAATAAACCAAAACCATCCTTCGCCATAGCAAAAGCTAATGCAGCATCTTCTTTCAGTTTTCCATCTTCCTCAAAGAATAGTTTTGAAATACCTCCTGGTGTTTTCAATTCTTTTTCAATTGATTTAATGTAATTACCGTCAATACCTTCTATTTGAGAAGATAATTTTTTTGAACTTTGCTCAACTGACTTTACAAATGCTTCTTCTTGTTTTTTAGCATTTTCTACAGCCGATTTAGCTAATTCCTCACGTTGTTTTTTTGTTCCAGTAAATTTTTCCTTGGCTTGATCAACAAGTACACCAATCATTTTCTTTACTTTAGGATCACCATCTTCATCGTGATATTCTTCCCATTCCTCTTTGCTTACTTTATCAGGAAACAATACGTCTACCAATTCCTTTTCATTGTAATCATCAAGGGGTTTGTCAAAATTTAAAGAAGGATTCGTTAATCCTTTCTTCCAATCAGCTCCGTTAACGTGCAACTGTACAAGTTGAAATAACTCTGAAGGCATTGATTCAAAAATCTTTTCAGCGTTTGCAAGTCTCTCGCTTGCTTCACCAAAAGTTTTCTCCTGCTCCTTCCAAGTAGCTATTTGCTTACTTAGAGATGATATATCTTCAATTCCGAACTGTTCTTTGATATGAGAATTAAATTCTTCTAAGTTCTCAATCTTAGTTTCATGTTCTTCCTTTTGCTCTTTTTTAATGCTTACTTTTCCGCCGAAAATAGCACTTTCAATTGAAACATCTTCTTCTTCAGTTTTTTGCTCTACATTTTCAGTATTAGCATCCGTTGTTTCTACATTTTCACTCGTTTGAGTATTTGTAGTCTCAACATTTTCTGAAGTTTCAGTTTCTTTATTTTCTTCCGTTGGAGGTGTGAATTTTTTCTCCACCATCTCTCTTAATTCGGTTGATTTTTCTAACGCTCCAAAACCTGCCAAGGCTGATAATGCTGCGTTATTATCATTTCCTACATTCTGTTCTTCCGACATTTTTCCTCTGTTTTTATCTTGAAATTCTTAACAAATATACAAAAATTTTTAATTACAAAGCACTTTGTTCATTTTTTTGAGCATCAGTAACAGATTTTAATAACGCTTTATCTAAATCTGTATCTTGCCTTCTCATTTCCAATTGTGCTTGAACCATCTTATCGTTTGCATTTTGCTCATTCTGTTGCGCTAACATTTGTTGCTCTTGCATTTGCATTTGCTCCATTTGTTTTGCTTGCTCAATAGAAGCTTGTCTTTCCGCTTCCGCCTTTAATTTTGCTTGATTACGTAAAGCTCTTGTGACATCATTTGGAGTTGAACGATTAAATAAATTTGCAAAAATCTTATCATCAATCATTCCTCTTTCTAAGAATACAGCCAACATTTGATTTGCTTGAGATTTTAATACTGAATCGTCATTTTCTCTTTCAACAAAAACATTAAAATCTTCATTCTTCATGTCCTCTGAAAGCTTAATCACTTCAGCACCACTATCGCCAAGCATATTTACTATTTCACGCTCATTATCAATGTAAATTAATTTTCCGACGGAAGCTGTATATTGATACATCTGAACAAATAATCTTGCAATAGCTTCGTAGAATGGCTCTTGCATTAAAGAACCTCTTTGTATCAATAATTCAGTTACACCAACTAATTGGTCTGAACCTGTACTTTCCCCTCGCAAACCTTCATTGATACCTGTAGTGTCTTGAACCATTTGCTTGATTGTAGGAATAATCCCAAACATCGCATAAGCACCTTGCTTTGGTGTATTATCGTAATAACCTACAGTATTTGGAACTCCTTTACCTTTTGTTCTTACAGTTATTGGATTTCCTTCTTTTATGTCGTAGTAAATTTGGTCTTTTGAATTTGGATCAATAGAATCTTCATCAATAATCACATTACTTCCTCCCGCCGAATTTATCAATTGTTCTGTAACAGATAAAACTCTGTTCACAAATCTTTGAGGATTAATTGCATCATCTACAGGTGAAAAAACTTCCCCATCAACATATCCCCAAGTTTGAGCTTTAATTGGGAACTTACAATTGCTATAATCCAATAAATCAACTTCTTGGTAGTCTAATGTTCCAAATTCTAAAACAATGTCACCATAAGGTTCTCCTGTTGTCTTTTTTTGAGTGCTTAAAACTTCGGAAGGAACGAATCTACAGAAACGAACCATGTCTACATATAGTTTTCTTTTCTTTCCGTTTTTAAATAATTTTTTATTCTTATTATCTATTGGCGGATCAATAATGTCTGCATCCGTATATCTTGGTCCTTCTTCTCCGTCGTAAGTCCAATTGATTCTTGTTAAATAAGGATAACCAAACTCATCCATCACATAAGCGTACTCGAATTTATCAGTATCTTTCCAAAAAACAGAATAAACAGGCAATCTGTTTGAACTAAACGTTCTTGAAGCTGTCGTGTCCAAATAACTGTTCTGATTTTGTGAAGCAGAAACAAAGTTTTCCAACAACAAAGCATCTTCAGTTGAAGGTTGATATTTTTCCAAGATATAAGAAACGTCTAACGGATTCATATAACCCATATATGCAGCATCACTCAAATCAAATTCCCTGGAATCTCTATCCCAAAAGAAATCTTCTGATTCAATCATTCTAAATCTCAAATGACCTCCATGCTCAAAAGCTTCAGATACAGTAAGTCCAGTTAAAGCTAAATTAAGTGCTGCCTTTTGTTGTTTTACAGGGAACTCATTTAGATTTTTGGTGAACTTTAAAAGTGAATTGATTTTTTCTACATATTCATCGACATATAGATTTTCAAAGATTATTTTTGTCTCATTCTCATCTTGACCAATTGATTTATCATCCTTACGCATTGCTTCCCCGATTTTTGGGAACTCGTTTGCTGTTTCAGTTTTAAATAATTGTTCCGCCAATCTTTTATCTCGTCTATTGATTGATAAAGGAGATATGTTTTGAGCTTGAGCATTAATTTTTAAGATGATGGCATTTCCTCGATACTGCTCAACCATTGGTCGTATCAAGTTGTTTGTCATTTTAATACGGTTTCTTTCCTGACCTGTTTTATCTTTCAAGAAAGCTTCAATATCCTCACTATCTTCCCATTGCTCATTCTTATAGAAATCTTTATTGATTTTTATTTTCTTAAGCCACTCGTTATGGGCAGAATTAAAAGCTTGGCTCACCGCCCACTTTGAGTAGTCTAAATGGTAAACCTTATTTGAATCCTTGTTTTCAACAGTCAGCCTATTTGGCTTGTTCGGATTTGTTTGTATTAATAATGACATTTCTTAGTCTTTTTGTTCGTGGAAACTATCCATGAAAGATTCTCCATCAACTCCTTCATCTAATTGCTCTGCTTCTTTTTTACTTACTACACCAAATGAACCTTCTAACTGCTCAATTAATGTTGGAAGTAACTCAACCGCTTTTGCTGCGGTATCTACGTATGACTTCTTTTTTGAATAATCAACTTCACCATCTTTATTTAAGAAGTGAGCAGGATTATTCGCATCAATATCTAAAATCTTTTCAATGTTCTCAAAAGCTTTTTCCGTTATCATCTTAGCTCTGATTCTTGGTCCAATCTTAAAGCGTGACATTACATCTATCGCATTGGCAATTCTTTCTGTAAATTTACCATTTAAGTATTGTTCCTTTAACCTCTGATCCAACCTTGCTTGTTTTCCGGCGAAAAAAGTAATTTTCATTGCTTCGTCACATCTTTTCCTTTTATCAGTAATTCTGTGCAAAGGAGAAGCTTCACAAGCGTAATACCATACAAAGAGCAATTCATACGTATTTAATCCTTTTAACTGCTTGTAAACACGCAATTCAGGATAATCCTCATAAAGAACCCTTGAAGATTTAGGTGCAAAGATACTAAATTGATTAATATTTACACTAACAACCTCTTTTTCTTTACCTTCTTTCCTGCTCGAAGGTCTTTCGGGGTAACTTAATTCTTCTTCCTCGTACATCATGCTCTAATTTTTACAGGTACTCTGGTTAATTTTCCTCTGGAATCCCTAATTAATCTATGCTCAACACGAACCGAATAACTGTCAGATTCGACATTTATAGGTGTCCTATGTGAGTATGACAAAGCACAAATATAAGAAAAAACTAAACCAAAAAGTACATCATCGTTAAATTTTCTTGTATCTGTAACTCCCCAAGTCTCATTTCCTTTTTCTGTAACCGTACAAACAAACGTTCTAAGCTGTTCAAATGGCTTTTGGAAATAAATCCTATCACCATAAGCACTAAGTACTTCATATAGCTTATTTATGATGAATCTGTTACGTTGTGCCCTATTATCAATTCCGTATAAAGAAGAACCTCCTTGCATGAAGTCTGGAAGCTCTGTTCTGTGAACTAAACTTTGCCAAAAACCTTTTGATTCCTTGTAATCGAAATAAGCTGTTCCAATATTGCTCTCAACCAATTCTTTAATGCAACCTTCTTTCATTGTGTCGAAATAAAGTCCCATTAATAAACATTGCAAGAATGTGTATTTGTGGTCTGGATTTCTGTAGTCCATTATCGCAACAGGAGTATTCAATACAACATCAAAAACTACTGATGACATATTGGAATATCCATTATCTGTCATAATTGGATCCGTTCCTTGGAAATACCTATTCTTCCATCCTTTTTTCGGCATCATTAATATTTCGCACGTTGCCCTATCAGTTTCATTATCGTTACAAGGAATAAATCGTGAACCAACAATTTTAAATGGAGTATCTGAATTTTCGTTGTCAGGTTTCGTCTCATCGTAGATTGGCTCGAAGTAACCTTTTACTGGTCTGAACTTATGTTCTGTTTTTCTTATTCGTTCAACTTGTTCATTTATCCAATCTGCTCCGACAAGTAATTTATACGAAGTCAAGAACATATCTTCAATTACAGTTGGATATGCTTGTCTGAACTGAACTGCTTTAGCTTCTTTTTCTGGACCATCTACTGTATAGACACGCTTTTCATTTAAGTAGTGTTCTTTTGTAATACCAGGTCTTGTTGTCCAATCAAAAAATAATGGAATCATACCAGAAGTATAAGTTCCTTCATTCCATAATTTTAAGTTAGAGAAAAATTCTGTCTCAAAGCTTTTCCCGCCTTTATCCATTTCTCCACCTGTTCCCCAAACAATGATTTGACGTTTCATAACAAGTTTCCCTGTCTTTTGGTCTTGCATAAACATTGTTGGTCTGGCTTCCTTAATCATTTTGCCAAGGATGGAGATGTAACCTGCTTCATCGATTAATACTAACTGTGGCGAACCACCATTAATTGCAGATACACTTGGGGCGACTACTTGAATTTTTGAGTTTACACCACCACGAGAACCTTTCTTTTCCGCCTTTCTTGCAAATCGAAGCAAGTTATCTCTATCGTTACCAACTTCAGGTTTCATCCAAGGTGGTAACTCATTAAATGGATATTTAATTTTATCTTCAAAAATCTCAATCGTTTTATCTTTATCTTGGGCTACAAGTTTCAAGAAAAAGTTTCGGCGGAAAAGAGATTTACATAATGCCACACCTCCCAAAGTTGAAGTAGCAGCAATCTGTCTTGGTTTACCAATCATCATTGAGTAACCACAGTCAATCATAAAACACAATACCTTATGAACTGGCTTTGACAGATACTTCATATTTCCACTTGACATATCACCCTCTTTTAACTGAAGGTACTTGTCCATGAAGTATAAAGTATTTTCCTCGCATCTTTTAAATTCTTGGAAAGCATAATCTTTTCTTTCCTGCGAAGTTTTATAATCGTAGATGTTTAAACTTTCATCCAACCAATCTTGAGCTTGCTGACAATACATAGCAAAAGGCTTGTATGGAAGCATATCTTGAAAACCTCTGTTGATTGAGTTTATCCAAGCTACAAAATCGTCTGTATGTTGTAAAATATCTTTTGGTTTCCAATCGGATGAAGTGATTTGTTTTCCGCCTTGATATTTAAACAAACTTGAATTGGCAAATTGATCGTAAGTCTCATTATCAAGAATGATATGTCTTTTTCCTTCCTCAACGAATGGCAAATCATTAATATCACCTTCTACAATATCAACATACTTATCTGCTTCTTGATGGAATGATGTTTTGTGGTCAATGTGCTTTGCTCTGTCTGGAGAAGTTTTTTCTTTCGGCGGAGAAGGAACTCTTTCTTTAATTATTTTTTCACGTACAAGCAAATTCATCTGCTCGTTAGACAAATCTACTCCGTGAATATTTAATTCAGTTAGGAAGTCAATATATGACTGCCTAATATTATTAGTAACCTCTTGTTGTCGATTCTCCCGCATAAAAATTATTTCAACTCAATAAGTGATGCTAATTTTTTCTCGAATGATTTGATTTTTTTATTCAAAGTTTCAGTAACAGAAACGTTTGTTCCATTATCCAAATGAATTGTAGTAACTTTTGACAATCCTGACTTCTCATTTGATAACATTCCGTGTAATACACGCAAGTCAGTTGATGTGTGAGGAACTTTTGGAATAAACTTTACTCTTTTGTTTACGTAAGCATCAACTTGGTCTTTAAGTTCAGCTTTAGAGTAATCTCCTTTACCAAAAACTCTTGTCATAAGTTCGTTTGATAGGTTATATGCAGTTTTTCCAATCTCTTGAGATATTTTCTGCAATTTTCCTTCTGCATTTTGACTTTCCGCCGATAATTTAACTCCTAAATCCATCATGTCGGAAACTAATATAAAAAATAATGTCTTTTGCATTTCTTCTGATTTTTATAAAATTCTGATTACAAATATAGTAAAACTTTTTTTTAATTAGAAAAAATTTTTATCTTTGTTGTCAATTCAATTATTTATTTATTAAAATTAGAAAAAGATGAGTGCATTAGCAACACCTTTAATCTATTCCAATAGTACTATTTCAGGTACTTCGGATATGGTTAACGTAGACCAAGTACAGTCTATCTCAAAAACTACTGTAAACTCCATTTCAAACGGAAACACTCCTGCTGTTTATGGTATCGCTTTCAACATGACTGGAAGTTCAAATGTTCAAACTATTGTTTGGAAGTACGAAACAGAATTGGCTCGTGATGAAGATTACGATTCTATTGCTGATGCGGTAGCTGACGAGATTAACCCTATTTCATAGGACTAAAATCTTAGATTTGTATTAAAGCGTATCTTTTTGGTACGCTTTTTTTATTTGACTACAAATTCCTAAAACTTCGAGATTCTCGCAAAATCTCGCACTATTAATACGTTTGCTTATTTGACTGTTATTTGATTATGTTTATGTTTTTGATTATATTTGCATTAAAAAATCAGCGGGAAATGAAAAAAGCAGAGTTAGAAAAAAGAGTAGAAGAACTTACTCAAGCACTTGAAGGTGCAACGAAATCCATGTACGAAAATGGACTTCACCTTACAGAACAACCATTTATTCCAGAATACTTAGGTTTCGTTCACACTCCAATCGAAAATGCCGACGGAAAAGTAATGGCAAACATCTATTCCAAACAAGGCTACAATATGTCCAAATACATTGATACAGATAAACTCCAATGGGTAGTAGTTACTCCTGATGGTGTTAAAGTAGAAGTTTTTCTTAATACAATGTATGAAGCTTTCTTTGTTCTTAACGGATTAGGTATGCAATTACCAATTAAAAAGTATGTTGCTGAAGGAATTTTGTAAAATTTTCCGCCGAAAAGTTTGTATGTTCGGAAAAATTTGTATCTTTGTGTTGTGATTAATTATCATTTGAATTTTTTAGCGACACTTTAAAATTTGTAAAAGCGGGAAAGAAATTTACCGCTTTTTTTGTTTTATTGATTTTTTATTATACATTTGCATTGTCGTTAAATTATAGATAATGAGAAATAATGCAAAATTAATATCCTTCATAATCGCTCTAAAGCGTTATAGGCTTAATTCTGTGCTATTAAAACACAAATCAAGTAAGATTGCTCCCAAATTTAATTTAAGTGTAACAACATTCAATAATTATATTGAAAAATGTATAGAACTTGGTTGGATAAATTTTGATGGGGAAAAATATCACATAAAAAGACTTCAAGATATTTTGATCGATTTCAATAGTCGAACAAATCTGTTTTTTTCAAATCATAAAGTATTAAAAAATAAAAAAACTATCAATTTTAAGATAGTTTTAAAAGAAATTGAGCAAATACTACTTATCGATAACGTAATTGCTCCACAACAACATCAAATCGATAAAAAAACTGAATTTATAAACAATTATAATATTTTGACCTCCCCGACTGTCGCTAAAAGAGGTAGAACAAGTTCTAATCAACTAAAAATGATTAAATCTGGGCTACGTGGTGCGGGGAGAGAGATTGAGAAAATGGTTTATAATGACAGTATTGTTACATCTGCAAGACATACAGCTTCAGTATTAGGAGTTAGCGTTGCTAAAGCTAATAAAATGCTAAATTATGGTGGGAAAGTGAAACGTGTGATAGTCCAAAAATGGGTACACGGAATATCTTTCATAAAAATAGAGCAATTGAAGTTACAATATCCTGGAGCGTGTATCATTCCTTACGTACACTACAACAAAATTAAAGTCTGCTTAGGCAGTTCCTTATTTATTGGGTAATTTTCTTGTAATTAGTATGTATGTTTTTTAAGAATGAAACTTTATTTAAAAAGATTCGTTTAATAATGATATTTAAAAATATTTAATCATGAGTATAGATTCAAAACAATGGAGAGTAAAATTAACTTATCTAAGAACAGATAGTGATGGTGATGATTTTGTGGAAGATTATAGTGATGAAAAATTTGAAGATGGATTGATAGATTCTATAGCTTCTTTTGGATTGCCAATTATAGGATATACTTTTATATCTGAAAAAGAAAACTTTATTGTTAAACAAGTTTATTTTGATGTTAACGAAAAAGTTGTAGATATTTTTTTATATTTTGATTAATAAACTAAAATAAATCACTATCTTTGCTTTGACAAAGTCGATATTGGTTAGGTATATTTATTTTTTTAAGTTAAAACAGGAAAAGCATCTTATTTAAGGTGCTTTTTTTATTTTTTACATATAAACTGTAACCTTTTGCAATAAAGTTCGTACAAGAAGCTAAAAACACACAGATTATGGTATCATTATGGACAAGATTTACTTTGATTGATGAGAATGGTGAGCCACACACCTTGCAATCATTTGATAACTACGTTTGGTTGCCGAAAGGGACTAAGGTAAAGCACGATAAAAAGGAGTACACGGTAGATGATTACCGAGTAAACTTGAAAAAATGTGTTATGGATATAATTTTAAAATAAAGCGGGAAAATTATGTTTATAATACACAAAAAGACAATTAGTCTACACGATAAACTCCATGATGAGGATTTAAATTTTGAAATAGTATTTGTTTCAGAAGAAAATCTTATTCTTTCCGGCGAAGAAATAGAAAATTGCCCATTCAGAAAGGATATACTTGAGCGTGACGGGTTTATTAAGCTCGGAAAAGAGATTTACATAGACTATTCCCAAATAAATCATGGTAGGATAGCTAAAGTAGCAAGTTTAATATCTGTATTCAATATCGAGGAATTGGTAAATAAGATAAGTAATGCTTATTACTACATCATCGACCAAGAGATTTGCACCCAGATAGGAGAAATTCAAGAAGAAGATTTATTACCTTAAATTCAAACAAAAATAATGGCGGAAAAAAACCAAATAAAAATCGTAAGAGCAGTAGCTAAACTATCATCACTAATACTTAACGTAGATGATATAACAGACCAATACGCAGAAGAAGTTCCAAAGAAGTTTTTGAGAGATGCAAACAAGTTCATTGATTGGCTACATGAGAACACAAATGAACTGATGATTGGGCTTAATGGTCATAACGAAGAAATGACTTCAGAAATAACAGGTTGGTTTAATGATTACAGCGAAAGATACAAGGTAGCTGATTCGTTATCCAAGGAAGTAACTTTATTTGTTTCCAAAGGTGTTTCTGCGGTGAATGATTTGAAGGAAATACGTATCCCTGAAGGATTAGATAAAAAGAGTGAGGAATATGAATTGGAATTGTCGTTTGCTTTATTTGCTGCGCATAT
>JBKCGI010000067.1:0-2897 GCA_046303515.1 Flavobacteriia bacterium
CCCTAAATTTTCTTTCACTTCTAATTTTTCTTCTGACTTTTTGGTGCAAAAACTTAAATTAGCCCTTTGTAACGTTTTTCCTTTTTTGTTTTTGGTGAAAAAAGAAATTTCAGGTTTTTGACCTAAGAAAAATATTTTTGAATGGGCTTTTAGTTCCACATCATCAGCAAAATCAATGGCTCTTTCGATGTAGTTTTTTGGAATTAACGTTCTAGGAACCTTAAAGTCAAACCATTGTTGTAAAGGCATTTCAAAACCAATTCCATGCATGTAATTAAACAAAGACTTCTTTAAACCTTCACTAAAAGCCGCATGGTCGCAACCTGTTGGATCTTCATGAAAACAATCGTTGTTGGCAAAAGTTCCTTCTACTAAATTTGTTCGGATAACGCCGTATTTCTCAGGGTTTAAACCAACTGGACTATGCGCTGTCATGGCAAATTGATGCCAAAAACCCGATTGAATTGCTCCAATTTCAATCAATTGTCGCACCATTTCGAGTGAATCAATCGTTTCTTGCGCTGTTTGAGTTGGAAAGCCATACATCAAATAAGCGTGAACCATAATCCCAGCTTGCGTGAAATTGTCTGTTACCTTGGCAACTTGCGATACAGTGACTCCTTTTTCAATCAGTTGTAACAAGCGATCGGAAGCCACTTCCAATCCTCCAGAAACGGCAATACAACCAGAATAAGAGAGGAGTTTACATAAATCAAAAGTGAAACTTTTTTCAAAACGAATGTTGGTCCACCAAACAACGGTTAATTTTCTCCTAATAATTTCTAGAGCCACATCGCGCATCAAAGCTGGAGGTGCCGCTTCGTCTACAAAGTGAAATCCGTTGTTTCCGGTTTGTTCAATTAATTGTTCAATCCGATCAACTAATATTTTTGCCGTTGCTGCTTGATATGTTTGAATGTAATCCAGAGAAATATCACAAAAAGTACATTTTCCCCAGTAACAACCGTGTGCTAAAGTCAATTTATTCCAACGACCATCGTTCCACAAACGGTGCATTGGATTTGCAATTTCAATAACTGAAAGGTATTTGTCCAAAAATAAATCCGAATAATCTGGTGTTCCAACATCTTTTTGTTTGAAATCTTGCATTTCGGAGGAGTTGATCTAAATTACCTCCTTGTTTTTAAGTAAAAATGTGCGTTTTAAGTTTTCTTCTTTTCTCTGTCCACTTAAAAACTCAATTAAATTCAGAATTGGCGCTTCACCGTCATCTAAAGTGATAAAATCCACAAAATCAAAAACCCGAATATCTTTTAAAGAACGTAATTCTGTGTTTGCGTAACCACCACCGAGGCAAACTTTGATTTCTGGATGGTGTTTTTTGAGCCACTGCCCACATTTGAAAGCGCTGTATAAATTTCCAGGAAAAGGAACTGAAATAGCTACTAGATTAGGCTTTTCTGCTTCGATTTTTTCCTTTAAAAGTTGTAAAAGAATATTATCTATATAGGTGTTTTTGTTATGTAAAGCAGCGTTAAGCTCTGAAAACGAAGAAGCTGATCTACCCAAACGTTCGGCATAGCGGCTAAATCCAAAATGCGGATCGACACATTCGATGATGAGGTCTGAAATATCTTCTAAATACAAAGTAGCCAAATGCCTTGCTTTGTCGCGGATTCCCATGGTTCCAAATGCCCATTCTAGATCTTCAATTTGTTGAAATCGAGAAGCTTCGGGTAAAAAGTTTCGCTCACAAATCAGATGAGCCAAAGTTGGATTTTTATAGTGTAGAAAAGAAATTACTGGGTCAATGGTTTGAATATAAGATTCTTGTAAGCGAATTATTCTTAAACTATTAGCGCCAAGATTTTTCGTCTCATCTATAGAATCAAAAATACCTTTTAAACCTTTGGCAGAAAAAAGCTCTAAAATTACCTCAATTCCTAAATCGCATTGAAAAGAGTCAAGGTTTTGTGTATTCAAAAAGCCTTTTAAATATGCCGTTGCTGGATAAGGCGTATTCAGCTGGGTAAATGGGGGAGTTATAAAAAAAACTTTTTGCTTCAAGAGGAATTATTTTTTCAAAGGTCGTATTTATTTGTGAAAAAATATCTACTCTCCAAAAAAAATTCTTGAACTTAATTTTGAACCATTTCTATTTCTATTGCCACCTCATTTTTACGATTGATTACATCCCAAGGAGCATTATAGCCCATGTACATGAAATCTCCTTTGCTTTTAAGACCGTGTTTTGTCAAGATTTTGCTTAATTTCTGAATATGTTCTTCAATCTTTTTATCGGAGGAATAGCCACCATAGCTAACAACAGCCAATGTTTTAGCAGCTACTTCAGAGATTACCACAGCGTTTGAACTCGGTTTAGGAAGATCCTCTTTTTTATATTCTTTCGGCATCACAAAATACATACTTGAACTATCACCCATATTCATTACTACTGGTGAGGTCATCGCGATTTTCTGATTGTTTTCGTTACCTCCAAAAATGTAACCAGCAATTGCACGAAAACCATTACTTCCTTGATCATCAAAGGATTTGTCTGCAAGACTTGTTTTTGCTACCAACATACTCGGATACAACCTAATTTCTGCCTCATCTAAAGTTTTGAGAACTTCGTATTTTGGTGTTTCTACGTTTTTACTTGTAAATGACATAATTAAAACGATAATAGTTAATGCGAATACTGCGCTTGATAATATCCAGATAAATTTTGACATGATGATTGTTTTATTTCTTAAACAAAAGAAAACGATTTAAGTTTAAAGTGAGTTAATTTCTAGCCTGGTGGAATTTCAATTCTCTAAATATCTAAGAACATTTAATGGTTTGAAAATTATTTTAACTTGAACAATACATGCAGCAGGATTCACTTCGTGGCTGCTAACTCGGCACAAATCCGCCTTAGCAGGGATAAAAAA
>JBKCGI010000068.1:0-4146 GCA_046303515.1 Flavobacteriia bacterium
GGCAAAATCAAACAAAGAAAAATGGCAATTTTCAACACTGAATCATAGAATTTCAACGATTTACGTGTATGTTTGATTAATAGAATTAAAGCGACAATACTTGCTAAAACGATTGACAAAATAAAAGGAATGAAGAACAAAATATCATTCAAAATAAAATCAACGTTTAAAAAGTATAAAATAGTTGCTGTAAAAGGAAGTATTAATAAAATGAATGCCGTCACAAAACTAGATTTTCTAATCCCAATACGCATTGGTAGTGTTCTTGCGTGAATTTGCTCATCACCCTTAACATCTTGCATATCTTTGATTATTTCGCGCGCCAAATTCAATACAAATGCGAAAAAAGCCATTCCGAAAACAAAGCGACCATGTTCCGCTAAGAAATAAATCCAAGAGGGAAAATGAGGTTCATTAATCGTAGAAATTTCAAAAAGTGAAACCGTGGATTCCTTTACCAAATAAAAATGTATTCCACATAAAATCGGCACTAAAGCTGTCATAGATGCAATTAGAATATTTCCTATTAAGGCTTTTTTCTTGAAATACATAGAATAAAACCACAATGAATTAATTGAAATTAAATGCACAAAAACATACCAAAATGTTTGATAACGAATACTTAAATAAATTGCAATTGAAAAAGCAATTCCGTTTAAGGTCCAATGACTCACAATTGCCCATCGTTGTTTGATATGCTTAGAAATAATCAAACGTTCTGGCTTATTGATTCTGTCTGCTTTTACGTCAAAATAATCGTTGATGATATTTCCTCCAGCAGCAATTAAAACAGTTGAGAAAACAAGTAAAAAGAAATCAATTTGCTCAAATATTCCTTCATTTTCAATATTTAATTGCGCCAAATCAACGTAGAAAAACCGCACACTAAACATCGTAAGTGCAATAATAAGTAGATTAATAGGTCGAATTAATTTAAAGAAATGTATCATTTAGAGATGAATTTATATTCGGTTCTTCTGTTTTTTTGATGTGCTGCTTCTTTTTGTTTTTCACTGGATAACTTCGCTATTTCAGCATCAGAAACCACTGTTTGTGTTTCACCATAACCTTTTGAAGTCAAGCGATTAGCTAAAATTCCTTGCTGAACAAGATAATCCATAACTGATTTTGCTCTTGCATCTGACAAAGCTTGATTTACCTTATCGTCACCACGTGTATCGGTGTGACCACCAATTTCGATTTTTAAGCTTGGATTTAAAGTCAAAAATTCTTTCAATTTGTTTAATTCCACAAAAGATTCTGGTCGCAAAGTTGCTTTATTTAAATCAAAAAAGACATTCGCCAAAACAATTGGAGTTGCATTTCCAACAGGAATCATTGGTACATCCATGTGAATTGACTCTAAACTATCCGGATTTGTCATGTTGAAATTTTGAGAAAAGAAATTGTAACCTGGATATTCAACATTCAAAGCGTATTCTTTGTTCAAAGGAAGTGAAACCATAAATTCTCCGGTAACTTTATCTGCTTCAGAAACAATGATTTCTTTTCCGGTTTTAACATCGATCAATTTGAATTTTCCTGCCAATGGAGCTTTATTTGTTGCGTCAAAGACAATTCCATCAAAATAAAGTGTTCTTGTTGGACGCAAATGTTCAGGCATGATGAAATAATAAATATCTAAATCACCAAAACCACCTTCTCTGTTGGAAGCAAAAAAACCAATTTCACCATCAGGACTAACCATTAAGGAATTTTCATCGAATTGCGTATTGATTGGATAACCTAAATTTTCAGCTTTTGACCAATTTCCATTTTCGTCCATTCGTGACACAAATAAATCTAATCCGCCCAAACCAACATGTCCACGAGAGGCAAAATACAAGGTTTTCCCGTCAGGATGAATCAAAACAGATTCTTCTTCCAATGGCGTATTCACATTATCTGACAGCTTTTTAGCCGTACTCCAAGTTCCATTATCCAATAAGGTTGAGGTATAAATATCAGAAGATTTATTTCCGCCTTGGCCACGAACTCCTCGGATGAAATAAATTGTTTTTCCATCAGAAGAAAGAGAAGGTTGAGTTTCCCAGCTTGAAGTATTTATTGCACCTGGGATATTCACAGGATTTTGCCAACGTGAACCAATTCTTTTCGTGATAAATAAATCACAACTTCCCTTCCCTACTCTATCTGCTCCATAATCTTGACCAGAAGCATCAGGGCAAGCCACAAAAATTAAAGTTCTACCATCAGCGGCAATCGTTGGAGCTCCTTCATTATTTACCGTATTAATATTTGCTGGCATTGCTTCCGCTTTTATCCAAATTCCGTGCTCGCTTAAATGAGAAATATAAAAATCTTCTTGCTCTTTCATTGGTCCCGCAACGCGAGAATCTTTAATTCGTCTTGTAAATAAAATTGTTTCGCCATCAACCGTAATTGTTGGGAAATACTCTGGATCAGCAGTATTGATTCCCGGTCCAATATTGATTGGTTTAAAATTCGTTGGGTTTTTCATTGCATTGTATGCAAATCGACAGGAAGCAAAGATTTCATCCGCTTTTTTCAATAATTCTGGATTTGCATTACGATTTTTAGCAAATAAATCTAAGACTTTCATTGCACCTTCAAAATCACCTTTAACGTATTTTAAATTTCCTAAGAAAAACAAAGTACTTCCTGAAGGACTATGATTTGGATTAATGCGCAAAGCTTCTTCGTAATGTTTTATAGCCTCGTCAACTTTATTTGAATATTCATAAAATTCACCTACGAGAATATGCGCTTCCCAAAAATTTGGATCTTTCAACAACGCTTTTTCCATCAAATCAATTCCAGCTTGATAATTCGGACGACCATTTACAGAACTTTGATTGGGAGCTTTTTGACCATCTTCAAATAAAGAAATCGCCTTTTTATTGGTCGTGGAATATCTTTGCTGCGCAACGGAACAAGCGATTTGAGAAAAAATTAACCCTAAGATTAAAAGTGTTTTTGTGATTGAATTCTTCATACTTTATGGTATATTCATGTATTTGTGCGTCTGCAAAGAAATTTTCCAACTTGGATTTTCCTTTACATACTCAATTATCATTGGCAAAAATCGTTCCTGTTTTGACCATTCAGTTTGCAAATATTTTTTTGTTAGCGGATTTAACTTTAAAGATAATTCTTCAGCCCATTGAAAATCAGATGGATGAGCAATAATTATTTTCATCTCATTAGCTTTTTCGAACGCTTCCTCACAAGGTTTTTTAAACTTTTTTGGAGAAAAACAATACCAATCAATGTGACCTTGCAGTGGATAGCAACCAGATGTTTCCATGGCGATTTCAATTCGAAGTGCTTTTAATTTGGCAGTTAAGGTTGTTAAATCGTACATTGCTGGCTCACCACCAGTTATAACAACGAAATCTGCTTTTGCTTTTTTGACCTCAGCAATTAAGTCATCAATTTTGATTAAGGGATGATCTTCCGCACTCCAACTTTCTTTCACGTCACACCAAACACATCCTACATCACATCCTGCCAAACGAATAAAATAAGCAGCTCTACCACTATTTTTCCCTTCTCCTTGAATGGTGTAAAATTGCTCCATTACCGGAAGCTCAATTGTTGTGTCGATGTCTTTGATTGTCATTACTTGCAAAGATAATAAAGTTCGGGAAGAAAAATCACACTTCCACCACTTTATCAATCTCATTCACATACAATTCGACTTGTCCGCGATCATTTGTTTTAAAATTGGTAACAAATTTTACATTTTCAAGCCATTGTTCTTGCGCATAAGAATGTTTTCTCAACAAGGATTGCGAGTAAGTTTCATCGAAGGTTTTTACCAAAATAACAACTTCTGCATTTCGATTCAACAATTCTGTGAGTGATAGATTGTGTAAGGGTGAATTTCCTGATATTTTATGTACGATTGTCCAAGTAAGTGGAAAGAAATTCACTTCATTGCTTTCTAATTCTAAATCAAAATATAGTTTATTAAATTGGTCTTCAGCTCCACCTTTATCCATGATTAACATGGCATTCACTGAAGTGTTCAATAAAACATTGTTGCGTTCATTAACCATTTTAAACATTAAAGCTTTTCCCTCTTGAAAAGGAGTTATGATGATGTTTTTAGAAAAGGCAATTTTAGTTTCTGCCTTTGAAAAACGACCGTACAATAAACCA
>JBKCGI010000069.1:0-3236 GCA_046303515.1 Flavobacteriia bacterium
GACTTGCATGTGTTAGGCCTGCCGCTAGCGTTCATCCTGAGCCAGGATCAAACTCTCCGTTGTAAAAACTTTGAATTTGTTGTTGAGCTCAGTCTTTGTTTAATTCGTTACGCTGTTTCCTTATTTCCTAATATTTTCAAATAACTTTTTTTGTTTAGATAATAAGATGTTAAACTTAAAACTAAAAGACTTTCGTTAATCGTTACTAACACGCCTTACTTTCATTTTTTAAACCTCATCTCGTTCGCTAAGGGGTTGCAAAGGTAAACACTTTTTTTTAATCTGCAAGCTTTTTAGAAAAAAAATTAAAACTTTTTTATTTTTCTCTCTTTCTTTTCAACAGCTACTTTTTGAAAACGTTTTCTCAAATGCGAGTGCAAAGGTACTCAGTCTTTTTTAATATGCAAGCGTTTTTTGAAGAAAAAATAAACTTATTTTTACACTACTTTACAATTCCTTAATTTTCAATTAGTTTGTGATTAAAATTTTTTGAATTAATTTCATGTTTTCCGTAAGTAAGGGCGTGTTTTTGTATTTTATCCCGTCTTCAATTGGAATTAAATGCAATAAATCGCCTTTTGAAGCAATCATTTTATTTGTTTCCCCATTCAAAAGTGAGTCGATTGCATAGATTCCCATCTTTGTTGCAAGGATTCTATCAAATGCTGAAGGTGATCCTCCTCGTTGTAAATGACCTAAAACTGTTGATCGCACATCAAAATTATGTAAATGTGGCTTCAACTTTTCAATTAAAGTTGTAGCATTTCCGCCATCATCTCCCTCGGCAACAATTACGATACAACTTTTAGAAATGTGTAATTGCTTTTCTATTTGCGATACTATTATATGTGTATCTGATTTCAATTCTGGTATCAAAACAATTTCTAAACCTGAAGCCAACGCGCTATTCAAAGCAATGTAGCCGGAATTTTTCCCCATTACCTCAACAAAAAACACGCGGTGATGACTTTCAGCTGTATCGCGAATCTTATCTACTGCTTCCACAACGGTGTTTAAGGCTGAATCGTAACCTATACACCTGTCTGTGCCAAAAATATCATTATCTATTGTACCTGGTATACCTATTATAGGAATGTTCATTTCTTGAGACAATAAATTCGCTCCTGTAAAAGTCCCATCACCACCTACTACCACCAAGCCATCTATTCCTTTTGACTTTAGGTTTTGAATGGCTTTTAAACGAAATTCTTTAGCTTTAAACTCTTGACATCTTGCTGTCCCAAGTATAGTTCCTCCTAAATGAATGATATGATCAACATCTTTTTCTGTGAAAACTTGCATGTTGTTTTCAATCATCCCTTTAAATCCATCTTTAATACCGACAGGAACAATATTTTGATTGATACAAGATTTTACAAGCGCTCTCGTACATGCATTCATACCTGGAGAATCTCCACCGGAAGTTAAAAAGGCGATTTTTTTCATTTGACTTATATATATAGGTAAAGTTAAGAGAAAATTTGAGAAATGTGAAATTGATTGGAAGGTTTTAAAATATTTTAACAGTTGAGAGAGGAAATGAACGCATAGCACCATAGAATTGAAAAGCTGTGGGTGAACTAACGCAAAGTTCAATAAGTTTTTTTGATGCACAAGGTGTTTGAAGTTCGCAGAGTGGTTGAAATGAATTTATAAGAAACAAAAGAATTTTCTCTGGACAATTGAAATTGTAACGCTAAGCTCAGCAAAGCATTCGCAAAAAGCGCGAAGTATGAAAAGCTGTGATTTTTAAGTTGGATGTTTTAAGTTCGCAGAGTCGTTGGGATGAATTTTTAAGAAAGAAAAGAATTTTCTTAGGACAATTGAAATTGTAACGCTAAGCTCAGCAAAGCATTCGCAAAAAGCGCGAAGTATGAAAAGCTGTGATTTTTAAGTTGGGTATTTTAAGAGCGTAAAGGCTTGAACCTTTAATACAAAATATAAAAATAGTAAATAATCTTAGCGAGCATTGCGCAATCTTTAAAAACTTTGCGATAAAAAAACAAACATATGCGATAATTTTTTCAAAATAATTTATGGAAATTAAGAATTTGTTGCATCTTTACATTGAGTTATGATTTTATTTAAGCGTCGAAAATATAAACAACTGAGTGATTTGGAACTGATACAGGTTCTAAAAAGGGAATATGACTCGATTGCCTTTGGGGAAATTTATATGAGATATGCGCATTTGGTTTTAGGAACCTGCCTAAAATATTTAAAAGATGATGCAGAGGCGCAAGATTTGAGTTCGAAAATTTTTGAAGAATTAAATGCCAAAATTTGCAAACACGAAATTCAAAACTTCAAAGCTTGGCTTCATCAAGTTGTGAAGAACGAATGTTTGATGCATTTAAGAAAAAATAAACATCTATTTATTCATTCAGAAATTGTCGAAAAAGAGGAAGAAAATGACCTTATATATAAGGAAGAAAAAATATCACTTTTAGAGAGTGCAATTTTGGATCTAAATTCCGTGCAAAAAAAGTGTATCGAACTCTTTTATTTAGAGGATAAATCATACGTCTCCATTAGCGAAGAATTAAATCTTGACTTAAATAAAGTAAAAAGTTATATCCAAAACGGAAAACGAAATTTAAAAAATATACTTTCCCAACATGAAGTATTCAATACAAAATATGACTGATAGAGAACTTTTCAAGCGAAAATTAGAATCAGAAAAACATGATTCGCAAGATGCTTTTGAGCAAGATGCACTGGAAGGGTGGAGAAATTCTGGTGCAAAAATAGATTTATTAGCTCCACTAGATAAAAAGTATCGAAAAAACAATTCTAACATTTGGATTCCGATCACTTCATTATTAATATTAGGTCTTGTCATTTTCTATTTTCTTCCAAATCAAAAAACTAAAAAACAAGCTGAAAAACAAATTGCTTCAAGAAAAAGTATTACTATTGAAAAAAGTGATGTCTTTATCCCTGAAAAAATTGATGAATTAATACCTGTGGAAAAGAAAAAATCAGTTCAAATTAAAACACTTAAAGCAAATTTTGAAGCAAAAAAAATTGAAGAAAATAAACAAGATAATCAATCTGTCATTGCAGAATCATCAAAAATTGAACCTAAGAAAATAAATGAAATTCCAAGCAAAGAAAATATCAAGTTAAAAACAAATAAAAGTAAGGCAATTGAAATTTATTTACATGATCTTTTGACAATTGATTATAGAAAATATAGGTCTAAACCAGTTATCAAATCTGAAAGTGCTATCATA
>JBKCGI010000070.1:0-5314 GCA_046303515.1 Flavobacteriia bacterium
GACGTGTGAAAATTCCAATTTCTATTAGTAAAATTATTCGTTTGAGATTAGGTGACGCACTTTTGTTTGTTGTTTACCATAATCAAAGACACATGCAACAAGCACTTAATGTAGTTGCTCATCCAAATTTCCCAAAATAACGCAAAATGAAATTCGCTTTTTGTAAAGTTGCAATTTCGCCAATTAGAAAAGAAAATGCTGACCCTTCAGAAATGGTCTCTCAAATGCTTTTTGGTGAAGTAGTTGAAATCATTGAAATAAAAGACAATTGGACCAATGTTAGAACCTTTTGTGACAATTATGAAGGATGGACAGATACGAAACATTTGCTTCCTTTAACAACTAAAGAACTTAACCGTTGGTTGGACGGAATAGGTATTTTAGGAGATTTAATCGCTGAGATAGAAACTCCGTGGGGAAATCAAATAATAACGAAGGGCGCATTTGTTCCTGACAATGAAAATGATACATTCAACATCGGAAATAATCAATTTAAATTCATTTCCCATTTCAACAAAACAAAACATGAATTAAAAAGCTTTGCACTTTCCTATTTAAATGCACCTTATTTGTGGGGAGGGAAATCACCTTTAGGAATTGATTGCTCTGGTTTTACGCAAACTGTTTACAGATACATTCAAAAAAATATTCCGCGAGACGCATACCAACAAGCTGATTTTGGTCTAGAGATTCCATTTTCAGAATCTGAATTGGGAGATTTAGCTTTTTTCACCAATAGTAAAGGAAAAATAACCCATGTAGGAATCATTTTGGAAGATCAAAAAATTATACACGCCAGTGGCTGGGTAAGAATTGATGAATTAAAGGCTGATGGAATCTACAAATCTGATTCTAGTGAAAAAACACACGATTTGTTTGTGATAAAACGAATTTGAATTTATATTACCTACAAAATTCCCCTCAACTGGAAGGGTGCCCAACGGGTGGGTTGGTCAAAACATATTGAGCGACGCTCAAAAAATTCTAACCAAACTCTTTAATAATATACTCTTCTAAGTTCCTCATTACTTGAGCTAAATTTCTTTTTACATCAATATCTCCGATACGATATACTTTTAAACCACAATTTATCAAGTAATCTTCTCTAATTCTGTCATACGCAACTTTATCGTCATGACTACTCCCATCAATCTCAACGACCAATCCTAATGTCTTCACATAAAAATCAACAATGTAATTTCCAATAATTCGTTGACGATCGAAATCTATTTTATGAAACACACCTTTATGTACTTCTTTCCAAAATAAAACTTCAGATAAAATTCCAGCTTTTCGCTTTTCCTTTAAGAGTGGCTTAAGACGAGGATTATACGGCAGATTCTCAACAAAATTTCTATAAATAGGAACGGCATTAATTGTGGCCTGTACGACTTTGTCTTCTTTTTTTACCACCCCGCCCGATGGGCACCCCTCCGAGGGAGGGGAATTAAAATTCTCTCTTTTTCTCATTAAATTTTAGAGTTCCTTGGACCTTTAAATCTAAATTAAGAAAAAAAATTAAAAAAATTATAATTTGAATTACAAATTTTCAGTTTTCAAATAGAAAGTTTAAACCTCAACCCCATTCACATAACCCTCCAAATACTTGAAGTTTTCTGTCAATTCGCCATTCAAATTGGTTTCACTTCCTCTTCCAATAACGTTATCTGGATCTTCTCCAAACATCGCTGGAAAAATATGAGTTAACAATTCATTACCAAAATCTTCTGAAGCATCTTTTGGTAACTCGCATGGTAAATTATCAACAGACATAACCATCACTGCATTTTCTTGCGTGTAATCAACTTCTGATTCCGTAATAGGATCATATCCAAAAAATGGATTTGCAATTGTTGATGGTCTCAATGTACAAGCAATTGGTCCATCGATGTCACAAGAAACATCAGCAACAACTTTCAATTTAGAATTGTGTTTGAAATCTTCTCTTGTTATTATAAATGGAGATTTGTTCGACCAAAAATGACAAGAAACGTACATATCAGAAATCGCAGCGTATTTTGGAAAAATAGACTTATATTTCTCTGGTTCTGTATAAAATTCCTTTTTATCAAAGCCATCATCCGAAATACGAGCAAAATAATCATCTATTTCTAAATGTGTAAATACTGGTTCACTGAAACTTTGAGTTAAATATTCTTCTGGGCTTACTTCGATAATTGGCAATAAATCCATAATTTCTCTAGCACCATAACCTACTCTACCAAAACCTGTTAAGATAATTTTTGTATCAGCTGGAAGAATAACTTTTTTCAACTCACTTTCCATTTCAACACGGTCATGACATTGATTTGCAGCTTTAAGTTCAAATGTTTTATGTTTTAATCCAAAAGCTCTAAAACCATTGTAACAACCAACAATTCCTGCGTAACGGCCAAAACCAATTAAACGTTTTCCGATACGATTTTTCAATACTTCGTAGTCAATTAATTGGATTTTCTTCTCCAAAACTGCTCTCAATAAATCTCTATTGTATGGTTGTTTTTTAATCGTATGAGAAAAGAACATGAATTTTTTGTTCGGAATCAAATCGTGAATTTTCACTTCTTTCACTCCAATCAAAATATCGCAATCCGACATATCTTCTTGGATTTTCAAACCTTTTGAAGCATATAAATCATCCGAAAAACAGCGAATTGGACTAGTTTGTACAATCACCTCAACATTAGGGAATTTTTCGCCAACTAAAGCACATTGATCTGGAGTTAAAGGCACACGAAAATCTGGTGGCACTTTTCCTTCTCTTAAAATTCCTAATTTAATCTTTTCCATTATTTATTAAAATTAAAATAATTATCTACAAATTCTCTAATACAAGCTTTTCCTCCTTTTTGCGTTAAAATAAGGTCAACTTGTTTTTTAATTTCGACTACAGCATCTGCAGGACAAGCTGAGAAACCAACTTGTTGCATCACTTCTAAATCGTTGATGTCATCTCCAATAATGGCAACTTCTTTTAAAGAAATTCCCAAATCACTGCACCAGGTCTGTAAAACTCCCAATTTTGGATCACGACCAATGTAGCATAAATCAATATTTAAAATCTCGGCTCTTTTACGAATTGCTTCGCCAGAAAAACCAGAAGAAATAATACCAACAGGAAATCCTTTTTTGCGCAAATGCATAATCGCCATTCCATCTTTAGCATTGAATTTCTTAAATTGATCTCCGTTTTCAGTATAGTACATTCCGCCATCGGTCATTACTCCATCAACGTCTAAAATCAACAATTTGATCGAACTTAACTTTTTGGAAATAAAATCATTATCGTAAAGTGGGCTAAATAACAAAGCTTGCAAATCCAACTCATATTCTTCAGCAATGGTCTCCAAATCAACAATACTTAATTCGTAAACACTGTCCACCTGAAAATCATTCAATAAATCATCGAAATTCAAACCGAATTTGGCGCACAAACCTTTGATATTTTGTTCTAAATTCATCATATCATATTGTATCCTACCGCTTGAGCAACTGGTTTTAAACTATTCAACAAAGCTTCAAATTCTGCATGATTCAATTGTTGCGAAGCATCTGAAAGCGCTACTTTTGGATTAGGATGAGACTCAATCAACAAACCGTCAATTCCCATCGCAGTGCAAGCTCTTGCTAAATCAGCAACGCCATAAGCGTAACCCATCGCGTGGCTTGGATCTAAAATTACAGGTAAATTTGTATGTTGTTTCAACCAAGCAACTCCACATAAATCTAAAGTGAATCGTGTTCCAGTTTCAAAAGTTCTAATTCCGCGTTCACACAGCATCACATTTGGATTTCCTCCAGAAAGTACAAACTCTGCAGCTTGAACAAATTCTTGTAAAGTTGTTCCAAATCCACGTTTGATTAAAATTGGCTTTTGAGTTTTTGCACAAGCACGTAAAATTCCTTGGTCGTACATGGCTTTAGCTCCAACTTGAATTACGTCTGTGTATTCAATAATTTCTGCAATGTGCGTCGCATCACGAGCTTCAGTAATCACTAACATGCCAAATTCTTCACGCATTTTAGCCAACAATTTTAAACCTTCTAAGCCTAAACCTTGGAAAGAATAAGGGCTCGTTCTTGGTTTGTAACAACCTCCACGGAACATTTTCAAACCTAAACCAGACATAAATGTTGCAGATTCACGAATTTGATTTTCAGATTCTACAGAACAAGGTCCGCCGATTAAAACCGTATTTTTTGTATCTCCACCAATGGCAAATGATCCGAAATCAATTTTTCGTGTTCCATTGATATACGCTTTTGAAGCCAATTGATTGTCATTCGGGAAAACCCAAGAATCAATTGTTAATGCTTTTAAAGACTCAGGAACTTCCTTCACACTTGAACTTGTGATCAACACAAAATGATTTGCTTCTTCGCAACAAAACGCCTCATTTTGAGCAGCTAGTTTTTGTGCTTCTTCGTTTGTAATGCTTTTATTTAAATGAATTATCATAATTCTCCTTTAATCAAGTTTACAAAAGTAACGATTCCAACAGCTTTTTCGGCCTTATTTACCACTGGTAAATACATGATTGGAAAGGAACTTTTTTTAATTAATTGCAACATTTCATTTACAGTTGCGTTTTCGTTTATCGTTAATGCCTTGCGATTTATCATCTCCAAAACATCAATATTTGCGAGGTTTGAAATATTTCGCAACAAACTTTTTCTCACGTCTGCATTGGAAACAATTCCTTTAAAATTTTTATTTGAGTCAACAACTAAGGTAAAAGCTTGTTTTCCCTCGTCAATTGCTTTCAATATTTTTTCAAAACTGATATTTTCCTCGTCAACAACAGGACTTTCTTCCAAGGGAATCATAAAATCCTTGATTTGAAAATGAGAATCCACTTCGCGTTTGGTCAAATTCATCAAGGCTTGACCAATACTTGGCTCGTTGAATAAATAAGATCCCGAAACGGAAGAATCAACGCCCATATTTCTTAAAATAAAAGAAACCTCAGCATTCACTCCACCATCCACATGAATTGCTTTTGCTGGATATTTTTGCTTAAAACTTCTAATTTTTGTAAAATTCACTGCATCAAAAACGCCTCCACTTTGCCCAGGAATTGTCGCCATAATCAAAATAAAATCAAAATTTGAATATGAATCAAAAGCCTCAATTGAAGTTGGCGTGATGATAGCCAAACCTTTTTTCCCAGTGATTTCTGCTGGAATTTCAAGTTTCTGCGTTATATTTTCGAACTGAAAAGTCACAAACTCAACCGGTGTTTCAATTAAGTAAGGAAAATACTTTTCTGGTGTATCGGTAATGATGTGTAAATCGATAGGTATTTTCGTCCAT
>JBKCGI010000071.1:0-3717 GCA_046303515.1 Flavobacteriia bacterium
GTGTTGTTTAAAGAAAGTCCCATAGATACAATCAAAAACTGGAAAAATCTTCCCACAAAACGAATGAATGATTTAAAGGTTTGAGCTGTTTTATCTCTAAATGACATCCAATAATAGTACATCAGGAAAATCGTACTGATAATGAAAATCGATCCGAATTGGATGAAGAAATTCAAATCAGAGAAACTATCTTTAATATGTAAAATAGGTAAACTTAATAGAGACAATAAAAGAATAAAGAAGAATACAGATGAGTTAAACAAATGCGATAAACCGTGAATTTTATCCATCAATTTCACATTCTTAGCTGAAACGATTCTCCAAGCCATTTTACGGAAACATTCTGCTCCACCTTTCATCCAACGGTGTTGTTGGTTTTTCAAAGCTGACATAGTGATTGGTAACTCTGCAGGTGCGATTACGTCCTCACGGTAAACAAATTTCCAACCACGGATTTGAGCACGGTAACTTAAATCTAAATCTTCAGTTAAAGTATCGTGTTCCCAACCTCCAGCATCTTCAATACATTTTTTTCTCCAAACACCACCAGTTCCATTGAAATTGATGTAGTGTCCTGCAGCATTTCTTCCTCCTTGCTCAATAGCAAAGTGTCCGTTTAAACCAAATGCTTGTAATTCAGTTAAGATAGAATAATCCTTATTGATATGTCCCCAACGCGTTTGAACAACACCAACATTGTCTGCTGCAAAATAAGGAATCGTTTTTTGCAAGAAATCAGCATCTGGCACGAAATCACTATCGAAAATGGCAATAAATTCTCCTTTAACACGATCCATCGCCGCGTCTAATGCTCCAGCTTTATAACCCGTTCTGTCAACTCTATGAATGTGAACGATATCAACTCCAGTTGCAGCGATTTCAGCTACTTTTTTCGCAATTAAATCAACCGTTTCATCTGTTGAATCATCTAATACTTGAATTTCAAATTTATCTCTTGGGTAATCAAATTTTGCTACTTGTTCAATGATTCGTTCTGCAACATACATTTCATTGTACATTGGTAATTGAACAGTTACATGAGGTACAAAAGATCCATCTAAAGGTTTAACTTCAACTTTTTTCTTGCGGTTTTTCGCATAAACAATAGCTAAAGACAATTGTAAAACACTGTAAAAGAATACTAAAATTAAGCAAAATCCGTAAGCAATCAAGATGATTTTTGCTACGAAATGTGACCAATAATGTTCAACACCGAAAGCATCTCCCCAATTGAACATCCAAGAAACCTTGCGCGCAACAAAAAATGGGTCAGCAGTATATAATGTATTGTGATCTTCGTTTAGTTCAATATCGAAACTTTTTTGTGTATATTCTTTATCAGATACAACTAAAATATATTTACCTAAGGGAACATTTTTGAATTTGAATTCACCATTTGCGTCTGAAATCGCTTTAAATTTCAGAGTGGAATCTGCACTGATGATTTTTAATTCAACTTCATCTGCAACGCGATTCGTTTTCTCATCTAAAAGGCTTCCTTTTAAGAGTTTACACGTTTGACCGTAACTAAAAGCAGTTGTTAAAACCACCGATAATGCAAGAAGAAATCTTGTCATAGACTTATAAAAATTGAATTAAAGTGACAAAGATACATTTTATTTTTGAGAAAATTTATACTTGAAGACAGCAAATAGAATTTTTATTCCTGCCATTACTGACCCCTTGATTGTGCCTGATACTTTTGATACTCCAATTCGTTTTTTGTATGAAACGGGAACTTCGCAAAATTTGAGCTTATGTTTCACTATTTTTATTTGCATTTCAATTGTCCAACCGTAGGTTTTGTCGGCCATTTTGATTTTTTGTAAGGCGTCGTATTTAATTGCTCTAAATGGCCCAAGATCAGTAAATTTTGCTCCGTTGTAAAAAAACCGAATGAGTTTTGTTGCTAACCAATTTCCAAAAACTTGTTGGGGAGTTAAGGAACCTTTTTCTCTTTCTCCCAAAACTCTGGAACCAATTACCAAATCCATCTCTTGGGATAGAATTGGTTCAATGACTAATGGTATTTCTTGCGGAAAATCTGAATAATCTCCATCTAAAAAAACTACTATTTCTGGCGGATCAACGGTCATATATTCCATTCCTGTCAAACAGGCCCAACCGTAGCCTTTTCTGTTTTCAATTAGGGCAATTCCACCATTTTTTTCGACTTCAGAAAAGGTATTATCTGTGCAGCAATTACAAACGACAATGATATTTCTAACGAGTTCTCGTGGAATATCTTGCAATACTTTCCCTATAGATTTTTCTTCGTTATGAGCAGGGATAATAATGTCTATAATTGCTTTTTCTTTCATTTTGAGTTGTAATATTACGGCTTTTTGCTATTTCAATTTCAAAATTAATTAAATTAGCAGAAAATTAAGTTAAATGAAAAGTTTACTCGGCCTTGTAATTATATGTTTTTTTTCGAATTCTTTTTTTAGCCAAATTGGAGAAAAACCAAAGTTAGTAGTTGGGATTGTTGTAGATCAAATGTGCTACGAATATTTGTATCGCTATCAGGCAAAATTTGGTGAAAATGGTTTCAAAAAAATAATGCAAAACGGCACGAATTGTCAAAATACACAATACAACTATGTACCAACGTATACTGGTCCAGGCCATGCGTCGATTTATACGGGGTCAACACCAAGTAATCACGGAATTGTTGCAAATGATTGGTTTGTACGCGCTGAAAACAAAGAAACAAACTGCGTGGACGATGCGTCTGTTAGTCCAGTAGGAAGTAAATCTGAAGATGGATTAAAATCACCTAAGAACTTGATTGTTAATACGATTACTGATCAATTGAAATTGACTTATGCACAATCTAAAGTGATTTCTATGTCGATAAAAGATAGAGGTGCCATTTTACCTGGAGGTCATATTTCGGATGGATCTTATTGGTTTGATTATTCCACTGGCGGATTCATTACAAGTTCATTTTTTAAGAAAGAATTGCCGACTTGGGTTGCACAGTTTAATGGAGAAAAACGAGTTGAATCCTATTTAAAACAAACATGGAATACACTTTATGCCGTTGACAGATATTCCGAAAGTGGTCCAGATAATTCTCCTTACGAATTGCTGTTTCCAACGAAAAAAACACCAGAATTCCCTTACGATTTAAAAGCGATAACTGGCGGGAAAGCTGATTATAACACCTTTGTAGCAACTCCATTTGCAAATACGTATTTAGCTGATTTTGCTTTGAAATCTATTGAGAATGAGCAGTTAGGGAAAGACGATGCAAGTGATTTTTTAGCAATTAGTTTTTCAACGCCTGATATCGTAGGACACAGTTTTGGTCCATATTCTGTAGAATTAGAAGATATTTATTTACGTTTGGATTTAGAGATTGAGAAAATCATTTCTTATTTAGAACAAAATTTGGGAAAAGATAATTTTGTTTTCTTTTTGACAGCCGATCATGCAGTTGTTCCAGTTCCACAGTATTTGGTTGACAAAAAATTACCTGGAGGTTATGTATACATCAAACCTTTGGAAGAGGAATTAAATAAAGCGATTCAAGCGAAATTCGGTGAAGATTTGATTTCTGAAATTACGAACGATAATATTTATTTGGATAGGGCTAAAATTGCAGCCAAAAACATCAATAAGGCTGAGTTGGAAATTTTGATAACATCACTTATTCAAGGACAGAAAGGAATCAAACGTGTTTATAATTCACACGAATTAATGAATCCAAAT
>JBKCGI010000072.1:0-7334 GCA_046303515.1 Flavobacteriia bacterium
TATCTAAAGAGGTTAAAAGTGGTCTTATTGCAATTGTTGCCATAGGACTTCTGATTGCAGGAGTAAATTTCCTAAAAGGCTACAGTTTTTTTGGTGGAGATGAAGTTTATTACGCATATTTTCCAAATTCAGGAGGAATTATGCCTGCAAGTTCAGTTACCGTTAACGGTGTGCCTGTAGGTAAGATTATTGCAGTTGATTATGAAGCAAAAAACACCTTAGACAGAAGAGTTAAAATAACTTTTAATATTCAAAATAAAGACGTAAAAATCCCCGTTGGATCAGAAATAAAAATTGGATCACTTGACTTATTTAGTAAAGGAATTATAATAGGAATGAATCCTGATATTTCAAAAGGATTTTACAAACCTGGAGCTAAATTGGACGGAATTGTGGCTCAAGATATGATGCAACAAGTTCAAGCCTATGCAGATCCTATCACACAAAAATTACAGTCCTTGATGAGTAATGTGGATAAAGTTGTCAATTCCTTATCTTCATTTTGGGATAAAACTGCGACATCAGAGATAGAAGAAAGCATGAAGGAGGTGAAAATTGCTATCAAACGTCTTGGAAATGTAGCAATTGAAGTGGAATCAATGATAGCTACTGAAAAAATTCAATTAGGTAGGATATTTGATAATGTTGAATCCATTACGCAAAACCTAAAAAGAAGTAACGACGAAATTCAATCAATCATTGGAAATACGAAAAAGGTAACTGATGATATGGTTACAGCCGATTTCAAAGGAGTAATTTCTGATGCAAAAACAACCATTCAAAACCTGAACACTATTTTAGCTGATGCAAATGCAGGTAAAGGAACTTTAGGTAAATTGGTGAAAGATGAATCTTTTTACAATGAACTAGTTAAAACAAATCAGGAATTGCAAGATTTAGTTGCTGATTTGAAACTACATCCTGAAAGATACATTCATTTTTCATTTTTAGGTGCAAAATCTAAGGGAGTAGTATTAACTCCAAATGAAGAAAAAAAATTACGTCAAATTTTAGATACAATTAAATAATTCAAAAATGATCTCAATTATTGCTTTTGCTTTACTTTCTGTAATTGGTATTGGACTTTTTTCATGGAATATGTTGAAAGTTCGTCAAAACATTTTGCTTGGAAGAGATATCAATCGGACAGACAACAAAAAAGAACGTTTTAGAACTATGATGCTAGTTGCATTAGGGCAAAAGAAAATGTTCACTAGGCCTATTCCAGCTTTGTTACATTTGTGTATTTATGTTGCGTTCATCATTACCCAGATTGAATTAATTGAAATTTTCGTAGATGGATTTAGTCAAAATCATCGAATTTTCATGGAAGCACTTGGAGGTTTTTACACCTTTATGATTAGTTTCATTGAGGTACTTTCTGTATTGGCTTTGATTGCAACAATTGCATTTTTGACAAGGAGAAATATTTTAAAATTATCAAGATTTAATAAACCTGAAATGAAGGGTTTCCCAGCAAGAGATGCTAATATAATCTTGTTTATGGAGATTGTTCTTGTAAGTTTTATTTTCACTATGAATGGAGCTGATGAAGCACTTTATTTGACAGGTGCATCACACGCATCAGAAGCATCAGGAAGTTTTGGCTTTTTAATTTCAACTTTTTTAGGTGCTGACTTATTTTCATCTTTTAGTGTTGAAACTTTACACACTTTAGAAAGAATTGGTTGGTGGGGACATATTTGTATGGTTTTTGCCTTCTTAAATTACTTACCTTACTCTAAACATTTCCATATTTTATTGGCATTTCCAAACACGTATTACTCAAACTTAGAGAAAAAAGGGAAATTTACAAACATGGAATCTGTTACAGCAGAAGTAAAATTAATGATGGATCCAACAGCAGATCCGTATGCAGCTGCTCCTACTGATGCTGTTCCTCAGCGTTTTGGTGCAAAAGATGTAACAGATTTGACTTGGAAAAATTTATTAGACGCCTACACCTGTACAGAATGTGGTCGTTGTACATCAGCTTGCCCAGCAAATCAAACAGGCAAATTACTATCTCCACGAAAAATCATGATGGATACACGTGATCGTTTGATGGAGGTTGGAGATAATTTGCGCAAAAACGGAAAGGATTTCCAAGATGGAAAAAGTTTAATTGGAGATTATATCAAAGAAGAAGAAATTTGGGCTTGTACATCTTGTAATGCTTGTGTTCAGGAATGTCCAGTAAACATTGACCCACTTTCAATCATTGTTGATTTAAGAAGATATTTGGTGATGGAAGAATCTAAAATGCCTACGGAATTAGCGGGAATGTTGACAAACATCGAAAACAACGGAGCTCCATGGCAATTTTCTCCAGCAGATCGTTTGAATTGGAAAGACGAAAATTAAATAATTCAACAAGTTTGTTAATATTTATAAAATTAAGAAATGAAAGAAAATAATTTAATCGAAAAATCTGAAAATGGTCATTTGATCAGTCCAATTTTACCTGAACACATCAAAAATTATTTGATTGATATTGATGGTACAATTTGCGATGATATACCAAACGAAGAACCAGAAAGAATGGCAACTGCAGCTTTGTATCCAGAAGCTTTAGTTACCCTAAACAAATGGTTTGAAGAGGGTCACCAAATTTGTTTTTTCACTTCAAGAACTGAGGAACATAGAGAAGTTACAGAAAAATGGTTAGCAGAAAACGGTTTCAAATACCATAGTTTATTAATGGGAAAACCTAGAGGTGGAAACTATCATTGGATTGACAATCATATGGTACGCGCAACTCGATATGAAGGTAGATTTACAGATTTGGTTGATAAAGAAGTTACAATACAAGTTTTTGAAAAATAATGGCTAGACTCGTTACATGCTACGAGTACACGTATTTTAAAAAACAATATAAATATTTAAAAAAATGGAAAACATTTTAAAAGTGCCAACAATGGCCGAAATGATGGCCTCTGGAGAAACACCTGACATCCTATTTTGGGTTGGATGCTCAGGAAGTTTTGACGACAGAGCAAAAAAAATCACGAAGGCTGTCGTGAAAATATTGAATGCTTGTAATGTAAAATTTGCAGTTTTAGGTACAGAAGAAAGTTGTACTGGAGATCCCGCAAAACGAGCTGGTAATGAGTTTACCTTTCAAATGCAAGCAATGATGAATATTCAGGTTTTGGATGGATATGAAGTGAAACGTATTGTTACAGCTTGCCCTCATTGCTTCAATACTTTAAAAAACGAATATCCTGAATTGGGTGGAAATTATGAAGTGATTCATCATACACAATTAATTCAAGATCTCATTAATACAGGGAAATTAGCTTTAGAAGGTGGTGGAACTTACAAAGGAAAAAAAATAACTTTTCATGATCCATGTTACTTAGGAAGAGCTAATGATGTTTATGAAGCTCCAAGACAATTGGTTGAAAAGTTAGACGCTGAATTAATTGAAATGAAACGTTGTAAAACCAACGGTTTATGTTGTGGAGCAGGAGGTGCTCAAATGTTTAAGGAAGCTGAAAAAGGTAACAAAGAAATTAATGTGGAACGCACTGAAGATGCTTTGGAAACGCAAGCCTCAATTATAGCGACTGGTTGTCCATTTTGCAATACAATGATGACTGATGGCGTGAAAAATTTCAATAAAGAAGGTGAAATTCAAGTGTTAGATGTTGCCGAATTAATTGCTAACGCAGCAGATTTATAAGATGAATTTCGAAAATTTCTCACCAGAATCAAAAGTTTGGGTTTACCAAGCAGATCGTTTTTTAACCGAAACTGAAAAAGTCTGGTTACAAGAGCAAATTAATGTTTTTACTGACAATTGGGCTTCTCACGGCTCGCAGTTGAAAGCTGGTGGTGCAATATATAATGATTTTACGATAGTATTAGCTGTTGATACCTCAGTGGCAAATTCTTCAGGTTGTTCTATAGATAAATCAGTTCACTTTATCAAAGAAGTTGGAAAAGAATTAAACGTCGATTTTTTTAATCGCTTAAAAGTATGGATTAAAGATAACAATGTGTATTCAAGAGTATCTTTTAAAGATTTATCCAATCATTCTTCAGCCATTTATTTTGACGGTACGATTCAATATTTAAAAGATTTAAGTTCTAAATTTGAAATTCCTGTCTCTGAATTAGTTCAGAATCATTAATTTAAGTAAATTCGTTCTCTAATATAACTTTCAAAAAAATAATTTGAATACTGATGAATTGTATATGAGACGCTGCATTGAACTTGCCCAATTGGGTGAAGGAAATGTTGCACCAAATCCAATGGTTGGTTCGGTTATTGTATTTAATGATAGAATTTTAGGTGAAGGATATCATGAAAAATATGGCGAAGCACATGCCGAAGTCAACGCAATTAGGTCTGTATTAGATAAATCCTTACTTCCCGAAAGTACAATTTATGTCAGTTTGGAGCCTTGCTCCCATTTTGGAAAAACCCCACCTTGCGTAGATTTAATTTTGCAACACAATTTTAAAAGAGTTGTAATTGGCTGCCAAGATTCCTACAAAGAAGTAGCTGGAAAAAGTATTCAAAAACTTAAAGATGCAGGAATTGAAGTAAAATTGGGTGTTTTAGAAAAGGAATGTGTCAATTTAAATAAACGATTTTTCACTTTTCACCAAAAAGAAAGACCTTATATTATCCTGAAATGGGCACAGACTCAAGATGGATTTATCGATAAAAAAAGAGATGCCTATATTGATCCTTCAATCAATTGGATAAGTTCTCCTGAAACACAGAGTTTAGTTCACCATTGGAGAAGTCAAGAACAAGCAATTTTAGTTGGAAGAAAAACAATTGAAAATGACAATCCTAGCTTGACAGTTCGAGAAGTCGAAGGGAAAAACCCTACCCGCATAATTATTGACAGTCAATTGCAAATTTCGAAAGATTCAACGATTTTCAAAGATGGTGTTAAAACAATTATTTTCAACCGTTTAAAAGATGAAACAAATGGCTGTATCACCTACAAAAAACTGAAAGAAATTGATACAAGTAACATTTTAAAAGCTTTGTATGAATTAAATATTCAATCGGTTTTTATTGAAGGAGGAAGTCGTACCTTACAATATTTTTTGGTCAATCATGTTTGGGATGAGGCGAGAATAATAGTTGGTAAAAACTATTTTCACGAAGGAATTAAAGCTCCCATTATGCAGGGCGTTCCCAAATTTTCTGAAAAATTTTCAGATGATGATATTTACTATTACTTTCGCAAATGATTTTTTTAATTCTTAGTATATTAGCTTCATCGCTAATTTTCGTGATTTTTCGCGTTTTCCCTAAACTAAAGGTTGACACTTTTCAAGCTATTGTTTTTAACTACTTCACTGCATGCCTTTGTGGATTCTCTTTGTATGGAAATGAATTTAAATCAGAGGCTTTAGTGCATACAGATTGGATGTATTTTGCAGTTTTATGCGGAATTTTATTCATTTCATTGTTTTTAGTGATGGGAATAAGTTCTCAAAAAAATGGGGTCGCTTTGACTTCTGTATCGGTTAAAATGAGTATGGCAATGACCATGTTGTTGATGATTGTTTGGTATGGCGAATCTATTACAATTTTAAAAATAACAGGAATAATATTGGCCATATCTGGTGTTTTGTTGATGTCTTGGTCAAAAAACTCCCAAAAATCTGAAACAAAACCAATTTTATGGATGCTAGTTTTGTTATTTGTAGGAAGTGGAGCCTTAGATTTTGCCTTAAATTTTGTGCAAAACAATATGTTAACCTACATTCCCTCTTCCCTATTTAGTGCTGTTGGTTTTGGAATCGCTGGTACAATTGGTATCGTTATTTTAATCATTCAAATTGCTAGAAAAAAGTCGCAATTTCATTTTCGAAATGTCTTAGCAGGAATTGGTTTAGGAATCCCAAATTATTTTTCGATTTATTTGTTGATGAAATCCTACTCAGAAATGAAACCTTGGTCTGATTCAACAGTTTTAGCGATCACCAATGTTTCAATTGTAGTATTGTCTGCTTTTTATGGTTTTATCTTGTTTAAAGAAAAATTTTCTGCCCTAAAAGCATTTGGATTATTGGCTTCCTTGGCAGCTATTTTAGTTTTATATTTTGCTAGTTTATAATGAAAGAAAAACTTATAGCTGAGATTCACAAAATTCTGCAAAATAAATTATCAGATTCTTTGTCAAATTATAATCAAATTCAGGAGGCGCTTTTAAACGATTCAAAATCATCTGCAGGAGACAAACATGAAACCGCTCGAGCAATGGCCCAAATTGAGCTTGAACGTGCTGGAAAACAATTACATGAGACACAAAAATTATTACAAACCTTCAATCAAGTTAATTTTCAAGCTCATGAGACTGTTAAGTTAGGTTCACTAGTACTAACAAGTGACCTTTATTTTTTCATTTCAATCCCATTGGGTAAACTCGAAATTGAATCAAAAGAGATTTATTGTTTTGGCACACAAGCTCCATTCTGCAAGGAAATCTTAGGCAAAAAGATAGGAGATACCTTTCTCTTTTCAAATGTTCAACATGAAATTACTTCAATATTTTAACTGATGGAAAAGGAATTTTGGGACAATCGATATAAAAATCAAGAAACTGGTTGGGACATTGGTGAAATTTCAACTCCGATTAAAACTTACTTCGATCAAATTGAGGATAAATCACTTTCTATATTGATTCCTGGCTGTGGATTTGGACATGAAGCTACTTATTTATTTGAAAATGGATTCAAAAACGTTACGATCATTGATGTTGCAGAAAAGGCTTTATTCGAATTCAAAAAAAGAAATCCAACTTTTCCAGTTAAGCAAATAGTTTTAGGTGATTTTTTTGAATTTGAAGGACAATTTGACATCCTAGTTGAACAAACACTTTTTTGCGCCATAAATCCAAAAGATAGAGATAAATATGTTTCAACAGCTTATAAACTTTTAAAGTCAAAAGGTATATTAATAGGACTCCTTTTTGATTGTGAATTTCAAGATGGCCCTCCATTTGGCGGAAGTAAAGCTGAATACTTAGAACGATTTTCTAAGAAATTCAATCAAATTTCAATGGAAAAATGTTATAATTCTATCAAACCAAGAGAGGGTAAAGAAGTATTTATTAAGATAGTCAAGTGAAAATGTATTTTTTTTAAAAATTCAATGATTTACAATCACTAGTATTCAATGGTTTCTAAGGTTAAAATACAAAATTTTAAAAGAAAAAATTTAAAGGATATTAAAAAAAGAGGCAATTGAAAGCATAACCAATAAAAGCCAAGCTATAAACAGAGGAATAGCTGCTAAAACCGAAAAAATCAATCCTCTTAAATTTTTATTTTTTATTTTTTTACTTTCACTAGTTTCTTTG
>JBKCGI010000073.1:0-3947 GCA_046303515.1 Flavobacteriia bacterium
CTAAAGAATTGTCTGTCAAGATTAAGGAGGCTTTTAATGAACTATCTAATAAAAAAGTCTACATAGCAGACTGGTTCAAATCTAATCCGCCGATTACGCCCCGAGATCTTTTTAATCTGCAGTATTTTCGCAGATACATCAAAGATAACAAACTAAATCCAAATTTTGTATCGCCATTTGAACTTCTTTTGCCGGGTTGGGGAAATTTTAAGAATAATGATCTATTTCATTTTTTTAAGGAAATAAAGCTATCGAATAGAAATAAAATATATGTTGGACCGAGGGTTTTAGAAGAAGTAAATCAATTTTTGAATATCGATAAATTTGTTGAGATACCGAAAATTAATGCATTTGATGACCATCAAAGAATTTTATCAGAAATTAAAACTGTTTTGAAGGACGACAGTATTATTATTCTTACGGTCGGATTAATGTCCCCATTTGTTAGTAATGAGATACTAAATTCAAATCCGAATGTTACAGTTTTGGATGTAGGTAGTGGATTTGATCCGTTGTTTATTGGGCAGACTCGCTCTGGTGGACAAGCTTCACCCGAGGAATGTAGGGAGTATTACGCAAAATTACTGGCATTGGAGGACGCCTCCAAGCCAGTGCATGTAAAATCTATGAATAATATTTGCAAAGAAGAAAAAATGATTATCAATAAAACAGAATTAAAAATGATTAATATGGATTTCATGAATCCGTATTTACATATTTTCCCCTATCTTAAAAACCCCAACGAACATTACAGACTACTCGTTTATATTTCGAAATTATTTAATGAGGAGATCATAATTGATGCAGGAACCTGTCAAGGGCACTCTTGTTTAAGTTTAGCGCAGAATCCTAATAATAAAATTATAACATATGATATTATGAGAAACCCGCATCTTTGTGATATCGATAATTTGCACAACGTCGAACGAAAAATTCTGGACATCAATAATGAGAGTGATGAAATATTAAAATCTGCGAAGCTTATTTTATTAGATATTGATCCTCATGATGGGGTCCAGGAAACAAGATTTTATAGTAGGCTTAAAAAGATTAACTATAAAGGATATGTTTTAGTAGATGATTTTAAGCTTAACCCACCAATGATCGATTTCTGGCATAGCGTTACCCATGATAAATATGATCTAAGTGACATTGCCCACTGGAGCGGAACAGGTATTATAAATATGGGTATGGGAAAAATTGAAATTATTTAGATAATTAGATTTACAGGGGGTTGTTCATTTGTAACAGATCAGTGACATGTATGTTTTTTGTTCAGAAATTCTAAGCTAACCCTGTAATAACTTTACACGTTATAATAATTAATGATTTCACAACAATTTCATCCTCTTGGTAAAGATGCTTTGCTTCAAATTATTAGTGATCCGTTTCTCTGCATTACCTATTCCCAATACGGTGAGGATACATTAATTGCTGAATTTCTTTCTGGAAATGCCTTGCTTAATCGCCCAAAGTTTTATGTGGATATTGGGGCCTATCATCCCTCACGATTTTCTAATACGAAATTATTGCGTTTTTTGGGCTGGAGGGGAATTAATGTAGATCCTAATCCAGATTCTATCAAGCTTTTTCAAGAAGCACGTCCATCAGATATAAACTTGAATGTGGGAATATCAACTAAAAGTGGACATGCTAATCTTTACTGCTTTCAAGAAGGAGCGATGAATACTTTTGATAAAGAATCTGCAGAGACCTTAGTCCGCAAGGGATGGGCATTTTTGGGACCGCGTAAGGTGCCTTTAATGCAAATTAATGAACTCCTTGATACATATTTGCCAGATGATGTTAAAAAATACGGGATAGGTTTTTTAGACATTGATTGTGAGGGCTTGGATGCAGAAATTATTGAGAGCTTCGATATTGGGAAATATAACCCGCTTATTTTAGCCATTGAAGCCAATGGATTTGATCCTCAAAAACCAGATAATAATATTATTTATCAAAAGGTAATAGATCGTGGATATGTGCTTGGCGCCTATCTGGGTCCAACCTTGCTGTTTTGGAAGAAAAATCCGGATCTATAACAAATCCAACATACTATGAATCAAGAGCAATATTATAAACAATGCATTGCGTTTTTAAGCGATTGTAAAACTAATCGTCAAGAATTCCAAAACTTTTACCAATATCCTATTTTAAATGAAGATACACCTTCGCATGCCTTTGATCCTCATTATGTGTATCATGTCGCATGGGCAATAAGAAAAATATCCTTAGCTTCACCTGAAATGCATGTGGATTTTTCATCTTCATTACATTTTTGTAGTGTTTTGCCTGCTTGGTGCAAAACAAAATTTTATGACTTTCGGCCGGCAAGCTTGGTGGTTGAAGGTCTTGAGTGTGATAGTTGTGATTTAACGTCCTCGTTTTTTGATGTTGGACGATATGCTTCTGTCTCATGCATGCATGTTGTCGAGCATATTGGACTGGGGAGATATGGTGATGCTTTGGATGTTAATGGTGATCTAAAAGCAATTGAAAATTTAAAAAAATCTGTCTTGGAAGGCGGTGACCTCTATTTTGTCGTTCCATGCGGTCAACCCTCGATTCATTTTAATGCACACCGTGTATATGCTGTAGAATCTGTATATAATTATTTTAAAGATCAATTCCACTTAGTTGAGCTTTATTTTATTCCAGGGCCAGTTAATGAACCTCCGATTACAAATCCAGATATCTCATTAACACATAAATATCCATATGGATGCGGGTGTTTTCATTTTAAAAGACGATAGTTTTTAAAATGAAGATAACAGCAAATATTCAAGGAGGGTTAGGGAATCAACTCTTCATTATTTTTACAACTATTGCGTATTGTATCAAATTTGGTTTTAAATATGAATTTGTTCGTAGTGATGTTTCTCCTAGTTGCACATTTCGAACAACATATTGGAAAACAATTCTTTCAAAAATACCTACGGTTGAAGCTTTGTCTTTTAATCCTGAAATAGTTTATAGTGATATTGATGAAAATGTTTACAATGAAATACCTGATTTGCGTCAGTATAATAAAAATATTTGCTTCAATGGTTATTTTCAATCTCACAGATACTTCGATCGTATTTATCCACTTATTCTCAGTTCAATAAACTCAATTAATACTATATATATTAATCATTTGAATGCCATTTTCAGTATGATTAAATTGGAGGCGGCAGGTTCCCCGATTGTTTTTATTCATATTCGTCATGGTGATTATTATATATATAGCAATATATTAAGCATGGATTATTACAAGGAAGCAATTGGTCATTTTGATCCTGATACTTTCTACGTTATTTTTTCCGACGATATTAATTATTGTAAAGAGAATTTCGCATTTCTTTCGAAGAAAAAATTTATAGAGGAACAAGACTTTATTGAATTGTTATTAATGAGTAAAATGGATGGGGCAATCATTGCAAATAGCACTTTTAGTTGGTGGGGTGCATATTTAATGGATCCAAAGAAATCCAAGAAAGTAGTTGCGCCAAAAAATTGGAAGAAGGATAGTTTGCCGCGAAATGATCGTTATCTTCCGCACTGGATAATAATCTAGACTAACTTGCAACAATGAAGCATCGCCTTTTACAATGAATGACATTTTGCCTAATTTAGATAAGGCCGAGGCGGCTTTTCATGCAGGAAAGCTAAACGAAGCTGAAAGTTTCTGCCGGGAGGTTCTTGAGGTGGATCAGCAATGCGCTCACGCTTGGCACTTGATGAGTCGCATGGCTTTCATGCAGGGAGACCTTGAAGCGGCCAAGGATTTTGCAATGTTAGCGTGCGATATCGAACCCCAAAATGCTTTGTTTTACAGGGGAATTGCTGAGGTTCTTTTTGGTCAGGGGGATCATTCCGCAGCGGAGGAGTATGCCCGCAAATCCTTCGAACTTGCTCCCGATTCGCCAGAGAGTTTGGTTCTCTTGGGTCGTATCCTCATCCAA
>JBKCGI010000074.1:0-7281 GCA_046303515.1 Flavobacteriia bacterium
GCTAAATATCTAAACATTCAAGCAGGATATTTGCATCAATTTGATTACAAAATCAATGATGAAACTGGAAGAGATTTCTTGCAAATTGGTTTCTATTTCGAATTAGAAAAAAAAACTAATCCAACTCGCTAGCCAACCACAACCATTTCGCCTCCATTATTTTCATTTTAGATTCGAGTTCTACTAATTTCATTTTATACTGCAAATAGCTCATTTCTCGACTATTTACTAAGAAAAGAGAACTTTCTCCAATTTCAAAACGTGTTTGTTCAGAGTCGCGCAATTTTTTCGTTTGAATAACTTGCGTTTTTTGAATTTCAAGTTGCTCATACAAACGGTAAATTTCATTTCTAAGGAAAAGCTCCTTTTGCTGCATTTCATTTATTTTATATGCTAAATCCAATTGGGTATTTTCTATTTTTATCTTTGTTTGAGCCAAAGAGCCACGTTCTTTACGAAGGAAAATAGGCATATTTGCTGTAATACCATACTTGTAATTGGCTACTGAAAAATTTTGAAATGGGTCGTTGCCAACTGGCTGTGAAATTGGATTATAGGAAAGGGTCAAAGTTGGTTTCAATTGTTCTTTTTTCCATTTTTCTTCAATTTTTAGCTGATCCAACTTATAAACAGTAGATAAAACAAGCGGTACATTACTTTTTTCAAGATCGGTTAAACGAGCATTTAAAGCGCCCTTCACGTAATTTTGACTTATCTCTACCTGGGGAATTGTGGATTCTTCTAACTCCAATGGAATAAAATTGTCTGTCCATAAATATAAATTTAAAAACGTTTTGGCATTTTGATATTCATAACTTACTTGTGTCAACTCAAATTTTCTATTGTCTAATTGAATTTTCGCTTCAACTGTATCAATATCGGGAACTTCACCCAAAATCGCATTTTGTTTCACGCCGTTGAAACGAATCAGTGCAAAATCAAGACCCTCTTCAGCAATTTTGAGTTTTTTATAGCCTTCAAACCAAGTCCAATAGGCAGAATAAGCATCCAGAAGTAAATCGTTTATTAATAATTCACGTTCATTCAATGCCATTTTTTCAAATACCAACGCACTTTTTATTATTGATCTTCGTTCATCAAAAAGTAATCCTTGACCTAATGGAACTTCAATTCCTGCGTACCACAATCCACTTCCAGGAGTTTTATGCTCTTCACTCACATAAACGCCTTGATTTTGTTCATATCCTGCTTTAAAATCAATTCCCAACCAAGTTGGAATTTTAAAACCTGTATTTGAAAGTTGATAATAGTTTTTATCATTAAACTCTTTTCCACTAATGTCTGAGTAGAATTTCGGATCAAGTTGACCCTTTGCCTTCAATACTTCATTTTCTCCAATTTCAACTTTGTTTTGAGCTTGTTTTATCATCGGATGATAGGTCAAAACTCTCTTTTTAAATTGTTCAAAGTCAAGGATAGTTTGTGCTCCTAAAAATGAGACAAAAACTAATGTTATGCTTAAAAATCTTAGTTTCATTTTTTTGTTTTTTGAACATGATTTTGTTGTGAACCTTCGTAATATTCTGGTGGAAAACCATTCAGGTTTCGCCATAACTCATACCAAACAGGAACATCATTAAGCAAAGCAAAAGATTTTACTCCTCCACCAACTCTAATACCATCAGGCCACTTTTTGTCCTTTTCATCAGGAATTGCCATCACACGATATTTTCCGTTTGGACTACTGAAATTATCGATAGCAAAAACTCTTGCACCGTACGTTCCAAAGGAAGTATTTGGCCATCCTCGAAAGAAAATTGCAGGCCAACCATCAAATTGTAAACGAACTTTCTCTCCTTTTTTAATAAGGGGATAATCCACAGGATCCACATAAAATTCAACAGCCAAATCGTATTTTGCAGGCATTATTGTCATCAATTCTTCACCTTCCTTGATCGTTTCTCCTGCACCAGAGCGAATTAATTTGGTTAAATATCCATCAGTAGGCGCAGTAATGTAATAAAACCCTTGTCGTATCTGATAATTCGAACGTTGATTTTCGAGCTTCACTTTATTCGAATTAGCATCTAATTGATCTGCTTGGACAGAAAATTGTTCAGATTCAACCTTGGTTGATTTTTCTAAATATTCGTTTTGGATGTTAGAAATATCAATCACCGCATTTATAACTTCGTTTCGACTAACCAATAATTTATTTTCTTGAGAAACTGCTTTTGCCATTGATTCCTGAACTTTTAAGTTGGCGTTTTCCAATTCCTTCATGGATTTTAGACCCTGTTTATACAATTCATCTGTTCGCTTAAATTGTTTTTCAGCAATTTTAAATTGAATTTCATAGGCAACAAAATCAACGCTATCCGCTTTCACTTTTAATCTTGCTTGCTTGAGTTTGTTTTTACTTTGCTCAAGTTTCAAATCTCGTAGTTTTTTAAATGCACTCAATTGCATATCCATAGCATTCAACTTAGAACTATATGATTGAATGGATTTTTCTTTATTTGAAATTTGATCGCTTGTACGATTTATCAATTGTGGATCAAAATAATCAGATTTAACCTCTGTTATGTATAAAATCGTATCACCTTTTTTGACAAAATCTCCTTCTTTGACAAACCATTTCTCTAACTTACCAGCAATAATTGAATTGATGGTTTGTGGTCGTTGATCAGGATAGAGAGTTGTAACATATCCCTTGGATTGTACATTTTGAGTCCAAGGAAAAAAACAAACTACTAAAAAAACAAGGAAGGTATAGAACAACATTCGAACGAATAAACTACGTTTGTGCTTTTTATTAAAAATCTTGAAAACTGAGTGATTTTCCCTCAATATTCTTTCGCTTACTTTTGTTTCCGATATATTTAACATCTGATTAAGATTTTAAGTTATTTAAATAAACTTGATATTCTGGATAGGTTCCCTGAAAGATAATTTTTCCTTCTTCGAGTTTAACTATTTGTTTAAAATGTTGAAGTAATTGTTCGTTTTTTGTGGTTGCAATAAGTGTCCAAGATGCATTCTCATCAAATAGTAAAGTTGTTAGATGGTCAATATTCTTCATCGAGTTCGAAGTAAAACGTTGCTGATCATCCATTAGTAACATTTTAGGTCTATTGACGATACACCTTGCCAAAATGATTTTTTGAGTTACACTTCTCGAAAAACTTTTCCCATTAGGGTCAATCAAACTTGCAAATCCTTGTTTTGAGGTTTGAATATATTCCAATAATTTGACCTTTTCGCATGCCCATAGTAAGTCTTGCATACTTATCCCCGGTCTTTTCATGGTAATATTTTCTTCAATCGTTCCTAAAAACAATTTTTGTTCTGAAATATACTCTCCAATGGTACTTCTCAGATAATCTAGTTTTAAATCAACAGCTGGGATTTTATTAAAAGATATTGTTCCTTCGTCAATAGGAAAAAGATTACCAATTAAATTCAAAAAGGTCGTTTTACCAGCACCATCGTCTCCAATTATAGCTGTATGCTGAGCAGATTCAATTTTCAAATTAATATTTTCGAAAATATATTTACTTTTTTCAGTAAATCTGTAACTTAAATTTGTGATATTGATTTCATGAGGTTTATCATTTGCCTCACAAACTAACCTACCTCCTTCACTTTCAATTGGAATGTCTGTTACAGCTCCTAATTTGTCAATCGCCGTTAAAACATCATATAAATTTTCAATATTAATTATGATTTTTTCTACTGAATTTATCACAAGTAAGATGATAATTTCTGCTGCAATAAATTGACCAATATTTATTTGCTGATTAATTACCAAGAATCCACCTATCATCAATAAGAAAAATGCAATAACACTTTTAAAACCAATCAACTGCAAAAATTGTTTGTAAATTACCTTGAAATGATTTTCGCGTTCCTTTAAATAAGAAGCTACCAAATCATTTGTTTTTTCTAAAGGTAAATTTGAATTTCCCGCAATTTTAAATGTATTCATCGTTCTTGCCAACTCCTCTAACCAGAAAGCTACTTTGTATTTATATTTAGATTCTTGAATAGAAGTGCTTAAACCTTTTTTTGCCGTTAACATAAGAAGTATAACCAGGGTAACCAAAAGTACAAGGCTAAAGAAAATGAAAAAAGGATGGTAAATAGACAACAAAATCAAACCAAAGAATAACTGTAATGCTGCAGTAGAAAAGTCAATTAACAGTTTTGGAAGTCCCTTTTGTAAAGTCATCGTATCAAAAAATCTGTTTACTAATTCTGGCGCATAAATATTTCGCATGGATTTTAATTCAAATCGAGGAATTCTAAATGCAAATTCAAAGGAAGAACGTACAAAGATTTTCTGTTGTAAATTTTCAGTGATTCGTAATTGAAAAATTTGTAGAATTCCCGCCAAAATAATCCCTGTAACAACCATAAAAACCAATACAATCCAAGAAGTTGACACCTGACCTGCCTGAATATAGTTGACAATTGCCTGAATACCAAGAGGAAGACTTAAGTTAAGTAAGCCAATAAATATTGAATAAATATATACTTGTGAGATATCCTTTTTATCGGCATCAAGTAGTTTAAAAAGCCTTTTTACTGGTTTAAATTTTTCCATTTTTCTTATAATTTAAAATTGTTTGAATCGCCATTTGATAGAAGAAATCTTCTATTTTTTCATCTTCTGATACATCATCAGATAAACTGGGTAGGTGTTGCGCAAAAAAGCGCTGATGAAATAAACTTTCAATGATTGTGGTAGTTAAAGCGTGTGAGTATGGATATGTTGGATTAATCGAAGCAACAATATCACTCATTTTTTTTACAAACTGCTTGTATTGTTTAAAGTAACCTAATTTATTTTCTTCATCAACTTTTTTAGTGAAAAATGTTTTAGATGATTCTACCATCAACATTTGTTGTAAAATACTTTCATCAATATAAGGTGTAGCAGGATCGTTTGTATTTGTCTTTGAAATTAATTTTACAGCCTTTTTCAATTGAATTTTTCCATCTTCAATATTTGCTATGGATAAATTCAATTGATATTCCATCCATGACCAATAATAATTGAATAAATAAAATAATAATTGATTCTTACTTTCAAAATAGCGATATATGGTACTTTATGTTGTACCAATTTCCTTACTCAATTTTTTGAAAGTAAATTCCTCTAAACCAAGCTCAAAAAGCAAATTTAGACCTTTAAACAATATATTTTTACCTAAATCTGACGATGTTGGATCCTTTATAAATAATTCTTTTGAAACTAAAATATTCAATTGTGAAACTATCATTTATAAGTTTTTTGTTACGCAAATATAATAGTAATACTATTAAAAAATAAAGTATTATACTTTTTTAACAAAAATAATTGATTAAAGTTTAAATTTTAGCAAACTAATACTTTTCAATTAATGCAGCTTTAATGTCATCACTTATAATTATATCCGGCAATTTAATTAAAGCTGAACGAATTCCTTTGGGTGAACGAACTTCAAAAATTACCACTTTTTTCCCCAATGTTTTGATAGATAAAACCTCATCTTTACTTATGTGCTGATTTTTAAAAACTAACCCTTCAACAGCGTATTTCGAAGAGATTTCCTTTGCTTTAAGAAATGAAGTAGTTTCGAAATAAACCGCAAAATTTTCATTCAAAAAAGGTTCAATCCAATCTTCAAAAACTGTTGAAACGTAAATTTTAGAATTGGGATTCTTGGATTTTAAATTCAAAATCTGAGTGATTAATTGATCTACATTAACGTAACTGCCTGTACAATAGTTCAATTGTTTCAGGTCTAAAAAAATAGTTTTCGAATAAAATTTAGCTTCAGTTAGTCGCACTAATTTTTCCTTTTGTATAGAGTTATAGTGCAACTCTGAAATTTGATTATCATTCAATGAATTTATACAACTTTGACCGCTGGTTTCTTCCTCTAAAAATGGATCGTGATACAACCATGCTGTTCCTTCTTTTGAAAGTTGCACGTCAATCTCAACACCTTCACAACCATTCTGAGCTAATGCCAAATCAATCGACTCTTGTGTATTATCATGATAAATTGAATTTGAAATTTCAACACCATTACCTCCATGTCCAAATATTTGCACACTACTATAATCTTCTTTCTTTTTGCAAGAAGCTAAAACAATAATGATAATAAAACACCTATAAAACATAAGAAAATCCAAATTTAAAACTGTATGAAAATGTTGAAAAACTCAAAATCTTTTGATGTAAATCAGAATGAAATGATTCATTCAACAATCCAAACTTAGGCTCAATAAATGTTTTAAATCTATTTCCGTAGGAAAAATTAAACCCTAACAAAAACTCATTAAAGAAATGTAGTTCTCTTTCGAATTTATTAGGATTATAGGCACTCAAATAATAGGAAGCTATACCTTGAACTTGAAAATTATGAAATGCTTTAAAATTACTCATGAGACTATAATTTACTTGAGGGAAAAATCTCATTTGCGTAAAAGTACGATTCACCCCTACTCCTAAACCAAACTCGTGTCTAATTTTTACTTTTGATATGACAACACTAGGCTCAAGAAAAAAGTCAATTTTAGAGTACCTTACTCCCAAATTAACCTGCATACCATTTTCCTGAGAAAAAGCATTTAAACCAAACAACAAGAAAAATACAAGAAATTTCATTTCACAAAGATATTTAAACTTTGTTTTGTTTCTGAATTCTTTTAATTTTACAACAAAGTTTTTAACATGAGAAATTATATATATTTAATCATTTTCGTCCTACTATCCAATGAGTTTAACGCTCAATTAAAATTAGAGGATATCATGAAAGGAAATGAATTTGTTGGTAATTTGCCCTCAAATCATTTTTGGTCGTGGGATTCCAAGCGAATCTACTTTGAATGGAATCCAACAAATGAATTAGGAAATTCAACTTATTTCTGGGAAAAAGGGATGAAAGAAGCACAAAAAATTCCTATATCTAATATAAACGACTTGTATTTGAATGATGCTAAACAAATTGGAAAAAAAGTACGATACTACATGAAAGACGGCGCACTATTCTCATTTAATACAGAAAGTAAATCTCACTCCAAATTAATCCATACACAAGAATATATTTCTAATTTACAAATCAATAAAAACTCTGAAATAATTTATTTTACACAAGGAACAAATCTATTTCGCTTCAACACTAAAAATAATTCTTTCCAACAAATTACAAACTTCAAGGCAGGTAAAAAACCTACTGAATCTGATGAAACATCCTTTTTAGAAGAACAACAAAAAGAATTATTCAAATTCATTCAAGATAAAAATAAACGAAGTAATTGGAGTAAAGA
>JBKCGI010000075.1:0-40919 GCA_046303515.1 Flavobacteriia bacterium
AAATCAAAAGATTTTAAACCAAAGCTCCCAATTTCCAAAACCAATTGTAAACATTTTCTTATTTTGCTTCAAAAAGAAACTTAAATAGACCTTTTTCGATAACTCTATCTTGATCTTGTTTCCAAGTGAAAATATAGGATAGACAAGCGAAAAAGAAATAAAAAGAAAGTAAAATAAAAATTGCTCCGATAATTGTCCGTGTTTTTTTACGGTCAAAACGACTCGAAATTCCAGCGATTGGATTTTTTAATGTGGCTTTTGGGCCGTCAGAAGCTTTTTTCTTAGTTGTTTTTGGGGCTTCATTTCGATTACTATCGGATGGATCTTCTTTGGTTCTATATATATTTTCTGACGACATGATATTACATACTATTCTACGAAAGTACGGAGGATTTTAGATCAAAAAGCAAGTAAGGGAAGTAAGTTTAAACAATATATTGTTAGTTTGTTTTCATCATAGATTTCATGAATTCATCAAATGTAACTTTTTGGTAATCTGAGGGAACGCCAAAAAGATCACGTGCAATATTTTCTTGTTTAAATTCAATTAATCTGTAATGATAAAATCCCTCTTCCGTTTGCAAATAATAATCTACAGGCAATCCTTGAATTCCCTTCAAGGCTTCTAAATATTTCGGACTGTAATTTTTAAAATAATATGCAGGTATTCCATCTTTAAAGTTTGGATTACTTACAGATACTTTCTTTGCTTTTAATCCGCAAAATTTCTTTCTACCAATTTTGTTTTTAAAAGTATATTTTGAAGCCGAGGTATCTGAACTTGCTTGATGTTGAATTGCAAATTTTTGATTATTTAATTCTAGTAAAATATAATATTTATTTAAAGTTAAATGTCTAATTGTTATCTGCTTGCCTATTTGATTACTTTCTGCTTCAACACGAACAATTGTATCATTGGTAAAAACGGTCATATAGGTCGTTTGAAAAGGAGTTCCACCCAAAGAGTCTGAAAAATCAACTGCGTAAACCATTTTACCAACAAAAGGTTTGAACTCTTGAGAAAACATCGCATTTGCAACAAGAAGGAAAAGAATTAGGCTTAAATTTTTCATTTAAAGGAGTCGAATAAATCTTGAATCATTTTGTCATATTCTGAATGAGGAATTTTTGTTCCTTTTCGTTTTAGAGAAACGACAGAATCGGAAATGGTTACAGCTTCAAATTTTTTAGCTACAAATTCCATCTTTAAATCATATTGAACAATGCTATATTTCAACATAACACCAGGAATTTTATCGAAACCATTGAACCAATTTGGATTTTTTAGTTTAATATCTTCCGTATACCAAATTTCAATTTTTTCTTGAGGTTTTTTAGGGTCTACAGCTATAGCTTTTTTTATATTAAAGCCAATCAATGTGTCTTTTTCGTTAGTGAAAGTGATTTTATAATTTGGATGTTTATTAATGATTTTTTGAATATCATTAGCATCAAGTTCAGAACAAAACATACCTTCAAAGTTATTGAAAGCAGCAATTTTTTTTGATTTATTATCGATAATAATGGTGTTTTCCATGATTGCTTTCTGAATCTTAAGCTCCATTTTATCACCTTTAAATGAAGTTTTTAATTCTTTAGGCAAAACATGGTACAAGAAAAAATTGTCCTTACTCTCTGGATAATCAATCGCATATGTAATAATTCCTTCTTTTTGTTGTTCCATTTTTGAGGTGCAAGAATATGCACAGAGTAGTAAAAAAACAAAAACGGAAAATTTATACATCGACAAATAGTTTGAAATGTAAAAATAGAAAAAAACTTAAGAATTAATAGCATTGTTTTGAATTTTCTATCAACAATTTTCTTTTTAAAAAATCTTTATACCTTTGAATCATGATTTCGAAATTAAAAATAATAGATGCATCAACGGTTTTAGCTGGTCCTTCCGTAGGGACTTTTTTTGCAGAATTAGGAGCTGAAGTAATTAAAGTTGAAAATCCAAATATTCCTGACGTTACTAGAACTTGGAAATTAACTGGTGAAGATAAAGAATCTGATTTGTCTGCTTATTTTTCGAGCGTAAATTATAAGAAAAAGTATCTGAAATTAAACTTGAAATTAGCTGACGAAAGAAATAGATTTTTAGATTTAATTCGCGATGCAGATATTTTGATTACAAATTTCAAAAAAGGAGATGCTTCAAAATTTGGAATTGAAGATTCAGTTTTAAAGGCAATCAATCCAAAATTGATTCATGGAAAAATATCTGGTTTTGGTTTGGATTCAGACCGTGTTGCTTATGATTTAATTTTACAAGCTGAAACTGGTTTTATGTCCATGAACGGAACGAAAGACAGTGGTCCTGTGAAAATGCCCGTGGCTTTAATAGATGTATTAGCGGCTCACCATTTGAAAGAAGGAATTTTACTAGCTTTATTAGAGCGAACTCAAACTAATTTAGGCAAAACAATCCATGTTTCCTTGTATAAAGCAGCCATTTCAAGTTTAATGAATCAAGCATCTAATTATTTGATGGAAAATAAAATTCCTCAGCGTTTAGGGAGTTTGCATCCAAACATTGCTCCTTATGGTGAAATTTTTGAAACCGCAGATGGTAAACTAATCACTTTTGCTATTGGGAGTGATGGACATTTTGTACGTCTTTGTCACTTTTTAGGAATGGAATACCTACCTGATGATCCAAAATTTGGAAATAATCAAAATCGTGTAGTCAATCGTAAAGAATTGGCACATCTTATCCAAGAAAAAATTTCAGATTTTAATTCGGAAGACATCTTGGAATGGGGTCAAGAGTCATTCGTGCCTTGTGGTGAGATTAAAAATTTAGAAACAGTTTTTGAGGCGTTTTCTGCTAAAAAAATGATTCGCGAAGAATTGATTGAAGGAAAAGTAACAAAAAGAGTTAGTGCTATTGCCTTTGATTATGAATGAAATTAGAACTCCTGAAACAGAACAAGAATGGGAAGCATACTATGATTTGCGTTATCGAATTCTCAGAAAACCATTACATCAGCCTTTAGGTTCTGAAAAAAATGAGGGAGATGTTACAGGAATTCATTTTGCTTATTTTGAGGGTGGTAGCATTATCGCCATAGCACGATTGGATTATCAAGAAAATCAAATTGCTCAAATAAGATTTGTTGCTGTAGAATCAAATTTACAAGCCAAAGGAATAGGGAAGACGATTATGTTGGAACTTGAAAGACGCTGTATTGTTGACGGTAAACATAAAATTATTCTCCATGCAAGAGATTATGCTGTAGATTTTTATTTAAAGCTTGATTATGTTTTAGTTGAAAAATCGTATAAACTTTTTGATGTTTTGCAACATTTTTTAATGGAAAAGACAATTAATTTGTAGATTTTTGACTTATTTCGATAAAGTTTTTATAAACCTCAATTCCTTTTTTTAAGTCCTTAATTAAAATGAATTCATTTGTTCCGTGAACTCCGTTTAAAGCTTCACGAGACAAAACACAAGGTATAATTCCATAAGTAGGAATATTTTTTTGTCTAAAGAAGTTATTATCAGTAGAAGCCGGAAATAAAATAGGAGTGGAGATACTTTTTGGATAAATGTTTTTTAGCGCCAATTGCATATTTTCAAAAAAAGGCGTAATTTCAGAAGGAATGCTGTTCGGACTATCCGAAATGATACTCACATCAACTTTCATTCCCAAGGCAAATTGAACTTTTCTCATGAATTTTTTAATATCGGTTCCAGGTAACAAGCGACAATCTAAAACAGCGTATGCTCCACTTGCGATTTGATTACTTGCTTTTGAGTTTATTGTTCCTAAATCTGTAATAACGAAGGTGTTTTCCACTAAGACATGAAAAATTTCACCTTCACGCAAATACTTTTTCACAAAAGGATACAAAATATCCCAATTGATATGTTTGATGACAAATCCTTTTAATCCCCCTTCCAGTTTTCCTAATTCACGAAACATTTTACGGGATAATTTTGAAAATTTTAATTCTTGCTTTTGGTCTAAAAGGTTAATTAAAGATTTCAAAAGTCTTTTACTGGCGTATAAATCAGGCGGAACCGAGCCGTGACCATGTGTTTTTCCATTTACTTCTAAACGCAACCAAAGTGAACTTTTTTCAGCGACAGAAATGCCAAAAATCTCTAATTCGGGCTTGGAAGGAACTAAATTTGTTAATCCTGACCCACCTTCTCCAAATACAGCGACAGGATTTAATTCCTTCAAATGATTTTCAACGATAAACTGTGCACCTTCTTTTCCATTAATTTCTTCTCCACACACTGCCAAAAAAGTAAAATTATAAGGAAGATTCTCGCTAGAATTTGTTTTTTTAAACTCTAGAATACTGAAAATCTGCATGACAGCCAACCCTAAACAATCAATTGAACCTCTCCCGTAAAGCGTGTCCGAAATAATTTTCGCTTCGAAAGGTGGATAACTCCAAGCACTCGTGTCACTAGCATCTACAACATCTAAATGACTAGTATATATTATATTAGATTTATTTACCTCAAGTGGAAGTAGAGATGCTGTAAAGTTATATGCTGAATCATTGGCGTTAAACGATTTTATATATAAACCATTTTCTTTACAAAAATTCATTAAGAAAATTGCAATATCTTTCTCTTTACCTGAAATCGCTTTAAATTGGATGAGTTTTTGAAGTAGTTTTTCAGGTGAATCATATTGCATGTAATTTTGTGAAAAGGATAGTTTCCCTATAAAAAACAATAATATGAGAATGGTATTTTTCAAAATTTGCAGCTAAAAAAAGCCGCCTTTTAAATAAGACGGCTTTCAAATATAAGAATGTTTTTCTAATCTTTAATTACTTTATATCCAGGATATTTTTTAATGTCAAATACAAATTTTGTATCTTCAATTGATGCGTTTGGTGTGAACTTCGTTAAAGTGTATGACATTACAGTTCCATCTTTCGCTTTCATAATTGCTTTTTTCAATTCTAAATCTGTTTTAGAAATATACAAAATGATTGTATGATAGTCCGCTTTTGCAGCGTTTTTAGGGAAAAGATTAATAACATGTACTTTTTCACCACCTAAAGTTTCCTCTTTGTCATATTTGTTTTTAAAACCAGTTTCCCAAATTGTCATCAATTTTTTTGGATTGATTGCGTCTTCATCTTTGGCACTTGCATCTGTTTCGTAAACAGATTTTTCTTCCTTAACAACAGTCCAAGTTTTTGTTCCATTAGAAATAATAGTATTATCGCCGTAAGAAGCATAAAATTTGTTTCCTTTTACCCATCCTTTTCCAATTTCAGAATCATTCACTCCAGAAGCTGTATTTTTTACGCTTGAACTGAATTCTATGTAGAAGGATTTGTATTCTTTCATCTTTGCAGAGACTTTATCCAAAATCCCTTGAGACTTAGTATCTTGACCGAAAACGGTGATACTGATTAAACTGAGTGTAATTAAAAATAGTTTCATTTTGTTTCTTTTCGAATGCAAATATCTAAAATTATGCCAAAATATGAAAGACTTATTTTTAAAAAGAAAAACTGCTTGGTTAAATGTGTTGATAATCAATTGATTATGTAGCTGTAAATAATTATATTTTTTCTCTAACTTTTTAACTATTTATAATTTCTTCTAATTATTGATGTAAATTTTATTTTGTCTTTAAAAAAATGTAATTTTGCAACATGTCAAAAAAGGAAACATCATGCTCTTTTTGTGGGCGTTCTAAAAGTGAAGTTGGCGTTTTAATCGCTGGACTTTCAGGACACATTTGTGAAAGTTGTATTACACAAGGTTATACCATAATTCAAGAAGAGTTTCATACTGGAAATACTAAAAAATCAGCGAAGGCTTCTGAGGAATTACACGTTTTAAAACCGCAAGAGATCAAAGCTAAATTGGACGAATATGTAATTGGTCAAGAAGATGCCAAAAAAGTGCTATCTGTTGCAGTTTACAATCATTACAAACGTCTGAATCAAAAAGTTACGGAAGACGAAATCGAAATCGAAAAGTCAAATGTAATTTTGGTTGGAAGAACGGGTACAGGAAAAACTTTATTAGCGAAAACAATTGCTAAAATGTTGAATGTTCCTTTTTGTATTGCTGATGCTACCGTTTTAACTGAAGCAGGTTACGTTGGTGAAGATGTTGAAAGTATTTTATCTCGTTTGTTGCAAGCTTCTGATTACAATGTAGAAACGGCTCAACGCGGAATTATTTTCGTGGATGAAATTGATAAAATTGCTCGTAAAAGTGATAATCCTTCGATAACGCGTGATGTTTCCGGTGAAGGAGTGCAACAAGCGCTATTGAAATTATTGGAGGGAACTGTAGTTAACGTTCCACCACAAGGAGGAAGAAAACATCCAGAGCAAAAAATGATTCAAATTGAAACCAAAAACATTTTATTTATTTGCGGTGGAGCTTTTGATGGAATTGAAAAAATTATTGCTAGACGTGTGAACACACAAACTATTGGTTTTACCAGAGCTGAACACGTGAAAATTGAAGGAGATAATTTCTTAAAATACATCAATCCAACAGATATCAAAACCTATGGTTTAATTCCTGAGTTGATTGGTCGTTTCCCAACATTAACTTATTTGGAACCCTTAGATGCGAAAAGTTTGAAAAGAATTTTAACGGAACCAAAAAACGCTTTAGTGAAACAATATGTCAAATTATTTGATATTGATGGCATTAAATTGACTTTTGAAGGCGAAGTGCTTGATTTCATTGTTGAAAAAGCTTTGGAATTCAAGTTGGGAGCTAGAGGCTTGAGGTCAATTTGTGAAGCTATTTTAACAGATGCGATGTACGAATTACCTTCTCAAAATGAAAAAGTTTTTAAGGTAAATTTGAAATATGCCTTAGAGAAATTTTCTAAATCCAAAGTTGCTCAATTGAGAGTGGCCTAGGATTGTTGTTACAACATTCTTTTATTTCTTGTTAAAGAAATTAATCATAAAAAATAACTCTGACAGGTTAGGAACCTTGTTAGAGTTTAATTGTAAGATTTAAGGTTTTAAATTCTTGATTTTTAGTGTTTTTGTTTAAAGATAATCGTCTTGTTTTAAATTTTAAAGTTTAATCTTTTTTTCAAAATTGTTAATAAAGCTTGCTAGGGTGGGGACCCTTTCGGGGTTATTACCCTATCGGGTTGTAAACCCGAAAAACTCAAAAATCACCTCAAATATAGCGTAAACCAAGATGTTTGCCTGTGTTTTTTCAAATTCTCAATCGGAATTAAGATTTCAACAGCTTGATATCCATTTCCATTTTTGTCATATTGTAAGTGAATACCTTTTTCTGAGAACCAAAATACATCGTTAAAATTATCAACTAATTGATCTATTGAACTGCAATCTAATTTTAAATCGTCTCGCTTTTTAATGGCAGCAAGAAGTTCGTTTTCAAATAAATTTCCTTTGCCAAAAATTGAATCCAAGGTAATTTTAATCAATTTATTTTCGTTCCAAATCAAATTTTGAATATCAATTATATATTTATTACTGAACGGCATCATTTCGTTTCGTATGTTGTCAAAATTTAAGTCACTTGCGTAAGTACTGTTTTTAGCCGAAACAAATTTTTCCCCAAATGCAATTAGTTCATAAATTTTCTTTTGAAAACAAGGACTTTGATCGAGAAAGTTACAGCCTTTATCCAAATCAAACAGTTGTTTAAAATGGTCATAAATCGTCAGCTGAAAGTCTGTAAAATTTGGTTTTTCCGTGTTTTTTAATAAATAGCTGAAGTCGGATTGATTTACTCTAATTCTAAAAGCTTTTGAATCGTAATTTGAATTTGCAAGTAAGGCAAATTGAAGTAATTTTGTTTTAAATAGAGGATGATTTTTGTCCAATTTTTCACCCAAGCTTGAAAATAAAAATTCATTTTCTGAGTTGCCAAATTTCACCCAATATTCTTTATCATATTGCATTGCTCCAATTGTATTTTCAAAATCAGTTTCGCTTAATTTTCCTTTGTAAACTGTTTCTAGATGATCGTAAATTGTATCTATAACAAAACCTTTATTTATGTCCAATAAACCATATTTTTCGCCTTTACTTTGAACGAGGTATGAAGTGGCAGAAAACTTTAAAATTGCTTTAAATTGAGGTGAAATCAGCCATTTAAAATTCTTTTCTAAAACTCCAAAAAGTCCATATTCTGATAAAATTTGTGTATCATAATTTCCAAAATATTTGTCAAATGTAGACTTTGTCAATTTGTTTCCAAGTGTGTCAAAAGGAATCCATTTATATTTTGGAGCCATATAAGAATCTTCAAAATTGAGATTTATGGGATTCATATCAATTCCGTTTTGATTGTATACGAGTCTTTTTTGTTTAATTTGTACTTCTCCGACCTTTAATTTCGCCCAAAGTACATTTGAAGTATGGTGAAATTGGGATATCTCAGCAAAATTGGTGTCCAAAATGATTTTTCCAGTATATAAATTAAGTAAACCTTGAGAATTAATTTTTGTTTGAATCAAAGCGTATTTCCCAACTTGATGATTGACGTAGCACTCCTTGTATTTAGTCCATGGTTTTCCATCTAAAGTGTAAAGTTGATTTTTGTTTTCGCGTGTTACAAAAATAAATTTTCCAATGGCGTAAAGTGGCAAAAGTCCTGAAATGATGTTTTTGCCCTTTTCAAACTTACTGACTTCAAATGCAAAATATTCGTTCTTAAAAGTATATAAATCAATGATTTTATCCTCGTTGATTAAAGTCATTTTTTGAAGTTTCAGCGTGTCTTTTTCAAAGTCTAAGTAAAAAACCTCATTCATTTTGGAAATCGCGTAATTTGGTTTTTTGGCGTAATCTAATCTGTAAAAACGGTTAAATTCACAAGGGATTTGTTCTTTTCCATCATCTCCAACTAAACCAAATCTGTTGTTTTTAAGAACTAAAAAGAATATTTTTTTCTTTTTCAAATAATCATTTTCCCAATTCAAGCGTGGTTTTGGAGTGATATGTTCATATATTGCATTTTCTGTTATTTCGCCATCTTGAGAGATGAAACCATATTTGCCATTGGATTTAAAGATGTAAGTAGTTTTTTCATTCGAAACTTCGTGAAAAGATCTTCCGATGGAATCAATGGTGGCTGCATGAAGAATTTCACCATTTCCTTTCATGATTCCGTATTTTCCATTTTCGAAAAATTTATAAATCGCATCGCTTTGAATACATGGAATTTCATTGTAATTATCGTAAGACAAGGGTGTCAGAAAAGGTTTACCTTCTAAAATCACTTCATTTTTCAAATTAATAACACCTATTTTGAAGTCCTTCACAAAAGTCAAATTATCGTTGCAAATGCGTAATCGATCATAAATTCGTGGAACAATCAGTTTTCCATCAATTCCAATCAAACCAGCATTTCCACTAGCAGAATATTCAAAAATTTGATCTCCAATCAGGGAATATAATTGACCCGAAAATGGTTTTATAAATCCTGCTGTTTCGGGAATTGTAACCGTACCATGAATTGATATTACGGTACTCGAATACTTATAATCTACATGTTTATAGCAGATAAATTGATTCATGTCAAACAATAAACTACTAAATTCGGCAGGAACGATCATTTGCCCTTCTGGAGAAATTATTCCCATTTTTGAATCCTTGATTACTTTAAAATTGTTGTTTTCAGGATAAATTTCCTCGTATTCGTTCGGAATGATATGTTTCGTTTGATAAAAAACTCCTTTTCCGCCCTCAGTTAAGGTTTTGAAATAACCGTTTTGCAAATCTTCAATCAAAATGTAAGTCGGCTCCAAAACCCAAGTTCCAATTTCGTTTTTTAGTCCGTAGGTGCAAGCGATGTTATCCTTCACAATTTTGAGTTGTGAGAAGAAATTGTTTGCAAAGAATAAAACAAAAAATGAGCTGAATAATAAAATTGACTTCATAGTTTGCTTTACAACTTGGTGTTAAAAAGGTTCAGAAGAAGGTTTTTATGAGCTTTTGAATTGCTATTTAAGTTTTTTTTAGGCGCCTTCCGTCAGGAGACGGACAAGCTTTCCGTCTCCGCCTACAAGTCCAGTGGGGCTTTTACCTTCGGTGAGAACGCTTTGCTAAGTTCGGCTGCATCGGGGCGTGCTTCGCTCGTGATTTGAAAAAATAAATATTAATTAATGATAAAGTAAGTAAGATTCTATACTAATAAAGAACATCCAAAATAGTAACTTTAAATGTATTTTGGAGTTGATTGGTCCAATTAAAATGTATCCTGCTACTACTTATACCGTTTTCTTCAAAATACCTTATTAACTCTTCTTCCCGATGTAGAAGTAATTTATCTCTTTTGGAGGCAATGTAATTGCTGCTAAATGGCATGGCTAGTTCAATAATTATAAAAGGATTTGTGTTTAAATAGTCAATTAAACAACTCACATTCATTTTTATAGAATCATCAATCTTAAATGAATTTAATGTAAAATCAGCTGATTTCAGTTCAATACTATCTCCTTTTTTAGGAAAAAGAGGAATGTATTTATCCAGAGCAATCTGAAAACTGTCTTTTTTAATTTGATCATAATTTTCCGGGATTTTGATTACAAAAATATCATCGAATAAATAATAAGCATGAGGTATTCTTTTATTTAGACTATCCCTGTTTTCAATTGTGCGTAAATCAAAGTGAGAGTGTCTTGCTCCTAGGGTTACAAACTTCTCAAATCCTCTCGCCTTATAAACCCCAGACATTTTTGTCCAGGATTTATCACTGATAAAATTTCCCTTTTGGTTTTTTAGAGCTGTTTTCACTGCATAGAAGTTGAAAAATATCTTTTGCAGCGATTTTTTTTTGCAAAAGCCAAGTTGGTAGTCTGATGTTTCGTATGCTGAATTTTCAAATAAACGTACCTTAAATGATAAAAAATACGTTTGTTTTTTTATTAATGGTTTATTTAATGAGGTTTGTATCATTTCTCCGCCTAATATATTACACCCTCTGTTTGTTAAAGCCAAACCCAAATAAATATTTCCGTGGGGCGCATCAGATAGTTTCTTGTTATTGAATTCGAGCTGGTTATTATATTCACAAAAAATATCAGCAGAGGAATTCCCATTGGGTTCCCACCAAATAAAATTTATGGGTAATACAGATTCAGGTGAATGAGAAAAGCATCTTTCTAACATTTCAAAACTAGGGTTAGGTACTAAATTTTGACTGTAATTCAATTGGAACAGTAAACAATAAACTAAACTTAATATTATTTTTTTGAGGTATTTCATTAAATCAAATCGTTATGATCCACTTTGAGACCGCTGTATTTGCAATCCTATTGCAGTTGTATTTTTGGATTAATAACATAAATATAGTATTTTTTTTTAAAAATGTATTTAATACAAAAAAGATTATTTTGTCTAAGCTAAGGATTGTAAATCCATATTAGCGGAACGAAATCTTCTACTAATCAAATATTAATTTACTTCCTTTTTCCCTTATTTTATTTTGGATTTCTTCTGACCTTTCTACTTTATAAAGTGAGACAACTTCAAGTTTTGGCATAAGAAATATAAAATCAGGAAGACTTACTAGTGTATTACTGCAAACAGATTCCCCATCAGGATAATATCCAGGCGTCTCAACATTATTATAATTTAAAATAATTAAAGATTTAAGCTCACCTATAATTTCAGGAATTTCTTTAAAACAATTGTTAGAAATAATTAATTCCTTTAAATTATTCAATTTGCTTATTTCATCTGGAATAAATGGAATATAATTAATGGCTAAATCCAAAACTTCCAAGGAATTAATTTTACAAATACTTGTAGGTATTGCATTAAACCAAACAGAGCAAAGAGATAAGTGTTTTAATTTTGTTAAATTTTCAATTCCCTTTAATTCTGGACTTAATAACAAACCCTGAATACCTAAATATTCCAAAGAATCAAAATAATTAAAATTTAAATCCAATGAAATTGTTTTGGAGGCTGGCGAGTTAATAATTACCAATTTTCTCAGATTATTGAATTTATGATAATTCTGTTTGAATAAGTTAAGTTCATTTTTATCCTTACGAATTATAAGTTCCAAACAAATTACTTCTTCTGGGTTTTTAATAGCTTTTTTGATGTTTTTAACTATTTTAGTGTTATTTAACGCTAGAGAAAATTTTATTTTTTCACCATATGTTGAATTATCCTGAGCAGATAAGTTTAAACTTAAAAAATAAAATAAACTATATAGGATTAATTTTCTTTTCATTTTTATAAATATTTTATAATATCCCCTTGTTCGCTAAATTTGTAATGCATTATCAACAACGAAGTAAAACCTTAGTCGCTTATATTTTTACTCAAATTAACATTCCCAAACAAAAATACAACAAATTTGCTAAAATCAAAAATAAATCACTATCTTTGTACCCTAAAATAAATTATTAATCGAGGTTTCGTACCTCAACAATAAACAAAAGTAAATGGCAACACGTATTAGATTGCAAAGACACGGAAAAAAAAGTAAAGCATTTTTCCATTTAGTAGTAGCTGACTCTAGAGCAAAAAGAGATGGTAAATTCATTGAGAAATTAGGAGTTTACAATCCAAACACAAACCCTGCAACAATTGAAATCAATTTTGATAGCACATTGAGCTGGGTAGGTAAAGGAGCTGAAATGTCTGACACTGCACGTGCAATCCTTTCTTACAAAGGAGTATTGTACAAAAATCACTTGATCAACGGTATCAAAAAAGGCGCTTTAACTGAAGCAGATGTTGAAACTAAATTCAACGCTTGGTTAGCTGAAAAAGATTCTAAAATCAATTCTAAGAAAGACGGACTTTCTAAAGGAGAAGCAACTGCTAAAGCTGCAGCAATGAAAGCTGAAACAGATGCTAAAGAAGCGAGAGCGAAAGCAATTGAAGCTAAAAACACTCCAGAAGTTGAAGAAGTAGCTGTTGAAGAAGCTCCTGTAGCTGAAGAAGCATCTGCAACTGAAGAAGCAACTGAGGCTCCAGCAGCAGAAGAAGCAACTGAAGCTCCAGCTGACGAAGCAAAAGAGGAAAGTGCTGAGTAATTTAGCAAAAGATAATATATAAATGAAAAAAGCAGATTGCTATCATTTAGGATATGTAGCGAAACTTCACGGATTTAAAGGTGAAGTTTCGTTGTTTTTAGACGTTACTGATCCAGGTGAATACGAAACCTTGGACAGTGTTCTAATCGAAATCAATGGAAATTTAACTCCATTTTTCGTAACATCATTTCAACATAAAAACAAAGGTTTCGCAGCTGTTAAATTAGAAGGAATTGATTCCGAAAATGATGCACGCGTATTGTTGCGAAAAAATATTTACCTTCCTATTTCAACTTTACCAGCATTATCGGGAAAAGAGTTTTACGACCACGAGGTTGTTGATTTTGATTTGATTGATGTCACTCACGGTTTGGTTGGTAAAATCGTTTCTATCATTGATTTACCAGTAAATCCTTTGATTCAAGTGGATTCAACTTCAGGAAAAGAAGTACTAATTCCATTTGTGAAAGATTTAATCCAGGAAGTAGATCGCGCAAATAAAAAATTAATTGTTAAAGCCCCAGAAGGATTATTAGCAATTTATTTATAGAGCGATGTCGCTTTTCAAATTCAAACAATTCAATATTCTCCAAGAAAAGTCAGCCATGAAAGTGGGAACTGATGCCATGGTTTTTGGAGCTTTTCTAAATGCTCACAATCCCAAAACAGCCTTAGATATTGGCACAGGAACAGGAGTATTGAGTTTAATGTTTGCGCAAAATAATCCAGAAACAAAAATTACAGCCTTAGAAATTGAAGCAAAGGCGTTTGAAGAAGCCAAAGCCAATTTTGAAAATTCTCTTTTTGCAAATCAATTGGAAGTTATTTTTGATAATTTCTTGACGTACGATTTCAAACAACAATTTGATTTCATTTTTTCCAATCCACCTTTTTTTGAAAATGCTTTGTTGTCAGATAATTCTGAAAGAAATCTAGCGAGACATTCCTTCACGATGGAATTCGCAAAATTTTTCAGGAAAATTACTACTCTTTTAACTGAAAATGGAAGATGTTCGATCATTGTTCCTTTTGATATGCACGAACAATTCAAAATTCATTTGCAAGAAAACAACTTGTTTATTGCTGAATTAATTACTGTTTTTGGAAAGCCAGAAAAACCAGTTAGACACATTTATACTTTTGGAAAACAAGTACAAGAAATCAAATTCAAAGATTTTATTGTGAGAAATGAAGATGGAACTTATACAGATGAATACATTGAATTAACGAAAGAGTTTCACTTTAATAAGTTGTAGATAATTTTTGCCACTAAGTCACTAAGACTGGAAGTTGCACAAAGTTTTTTATTTCTTTTTTAGATTAAACTCAGATATTCAAATGCTGCGATTTCGTGACCTTTTCTTTGTGAATCTTAGTTACTTAGAGCCTTTGTGGCAAAACAAAATAACTGACATTTATCATGTTTTTCCGTGACAGCTATCATTCGCTGAGATAATCTTTTGTTATTAATTTGTATTCAATTGAAAAATAAAGAACTATGAGTACAGTTGCTGTTTCAGAAGCGGAATTATTGAAAGACTTTGAAGATAAAATCAATCAGGAAATAAAGATTGAGCCAAATGATTGGATGCCAGAAGCCTATAGAACACATTTGATTCGTCAAATTTCACAACATGCACATTCTGAAGTGATTGGAATGCAACCAGAAGGGAATTGGATTACACGAGCACCGTCTTTACGAAGTAAAAAGATTTTGTTGGCAAAAATTCAAGATGAAGGTGGACACGGTTTGTATCTCTATGGTGCAGCTGAAACCTTAGGCGTGAGTCGTGAGCAATTCATTCAATGGCTACATGAAGGAAAAGCGAAGTATTCTTCTGTGTTTAATTACCCTACCTTGAATTGGGCTGATATTGGCGCAATTGGTTGGTTAGTTGATGGCGCAGCGATAACGAATCAAGTTTCCTTACAACGAACTTCTTATGGACCATATTCACGTGCGATGGTGCGTATTTGTAAAGAAGAATCTTTTCACCAAAGACAAGGATATGAAATCATGTGGCGAATGATGGAAGGAACAAAAGAACAACAAGAAATGGCTCAAGACGCTTTGAATCGTTGGTGGTGGCCAGCTTTGATGATGTTTGGTCCACATGATACTGATTCTCCAAGAACAACAACAGCAATGAAATGGAAAATCAAAAGAGAAAGTAACGATCAATTACGTGATAAATTTATTCAAAAAACGATTCCACAAGCTGAATTAATTGGTTTAAAGATTCCGGATGCAAAATTAGAATTAGATGCAAACGGAGTTTACAAGCACGGCGATATCGACTGGGAAGAATTTCACCAAGTGATTTCAGGAAACGGTTTATGTAACGAACAACGATTGAAACATCACATTGCAGCTCACGAAAATGGAGCTTGGGTAAGAGAATCAGCATATCAACATCAATTTAAAATGAAATAATATTATGGAAACTAAAGATAATCAAGGAAATTTGTTTGAAGTTTTTATTCAATCAAAAGCAGGTCAGCCATTCAAACATGCAGGAAGTGTTCATGCGTACGACAAAGAAATGGCGATTGAAAATGCACGTGACACATACACGCGAAGGGGAGAGGGAACATGTATTTGGGTTGTTCCAAGTAAAGAAATTACATCAATTTCACTGCAAGAAGCGAACTTTTTCATTGAACCTTCAAATGACAAAATTTACCGTCACCCAACTTTTTATGAAATGCCAGAGGGTGTAAAAAACATGTAATTATTAAATTGTTATTGTTTATTAATAAATAAGGAAAGAAAACAAAAAACATAAATTCGATTGGCGACATCCAATAGTTTTTTATACCAAGTAGGGATAAAAATCAAAAATTCAAATATTATGAAAATAAAGTTTAATTTAATAGGAATCCTTATACTAGGATTATTAACTACAGTTATTAGTTGTAAAAAAGAGGAAGCCGTTCAATTGGCAACTCTTACAACTTCAGTTATAACCGATATTACTGGCAAATCGGCCATTTCTGGAGGTGATATTTCGAATTCTGGAGGAGGTGATATTATCGCTAGAGGAATTGTTTGGAGTACATCTCCTAATCCAACAACAGCAAACAACGCTACGAATGATGGAACTGGTACAGGAAGTTTTACCAGTAACTTAACAGGTTTAACAGCCAATACCACCTATTTTGTTCGAGCTTTTGCAACAAATAGCAAGGGTACAGCTTATGGTAACGAAGTCAGTTTCACCACAACTAACATACCTAATTGTGGAACGGTTACTGATATTGATGGTAATATTTACAATACGGTAACTATTGGAACACAATGCTGGATGTTGGAAAATTTAAAAACCACAAAATACCGCAATGGTGACCCAATTCAACACGTAATGGATAGCACAACCTTGAGTAGCATTTCGACTGGTGCTTATTGTGAATATGGCTTCAATTCTATAAACAGTATGGTTTATGGAAAAATGTATAACTTGTTCTCTATAATTGATTCCAGAAATATTGCACCTGATGGTTGGCATGTTCCGACTCAACAAGATTGGGAAACGCTGATTACATATTTAGGTGGCGATGATGAGGCAGGTGGTAAACTCAAAGAAGAAGGGACATCTCACTGGATATCACCAAACTACGCTTCAAATAGCTCTTATTTTACAGCACTCCCAGGTGGAGGAAGCTATGATATTGGAACTTTTGGTGGTAAAGAAACATTAGCTCTCTTTTGGTCAAGTACAATTGTACCTGGAGGTACATCTGAACCCGAAGATCATGGTTACTATATTCTTTTACAAAATAATAGTAATGCAGTTACAACAAGTGGATACGGAAGAGGGATGTGTGCTTTGTCCGTTCGCTGTGTTAAGGATTAGAATATAGTTGATTATAAATCAAGATTGACAATTTTAGTTTATAATGTAGAAAATTTGACTTGAGTAAAATCAATAAAACAAAAAAACATGGAAAACAAAAGAAAGTATTATCTTCAGATCGCTGATAACGCATTGATTTTAAGTCATCGTTTGAGTGAATATTGCAGTCATGCGCCTTTTTTGGAGGAAGATTTGGCTAACACAAATGTGGCTTTGGATTTAATTGGTACAGCAGAATCAATTTATGTAAAGTTAGCTGAAATTGAGGGAGTAAAAAACAGTGACGACTTTGCTTATCGTAGAAAGGAATCTGAGTTTTTAAATTGTTTATTAGTTGAACAGCCAAATGCTGATTTCGCGCATATCATGGTTCGTCAGTTTTTGATAGATAGTTTCAATTTCTATTTTTATTCTAAATTGGCAGAAAGTAAAGATGCTTTTTTGAGAGCATTGGCTTTAAAAACAATCAAAGAAGTTACGTATCATTTGAGAAGAAGTTCTGAATGGTTGATTCGTTTAGGTGATGGAACGCAAGAAGCTAACGATCGAACGCAAGCTGCTTTAAATCATTTGTGGAAATATTCACATGAGCTATTTGAGACTTCAGAGGTTGATCAAGAAATGATTAGTAAGGGAATAGGAGTGGATTTGGCAGAAATTAAACCTCTATTTATCCAAAAAGTAAATGAAATCTGTTACATGGCAAATTTGAAATTACCAGATACAAATTTTAAAATTTCAGGCGGTAAATCAGGAAAACATTCTGAATATTTAGGGCATATTTTGTGTGAAATGCAATTCTTGCCAAGTAAATATCCAGATGCGGTTTGGTAAGAAATTATTTCTCATAAAATTCAATTGGTAATCCATCAGGATCCGAAATAAATGTAAATTGCTTGTTGGTACATTCGTCTACTCGAATTTGCTCACAAGCAATTTTTTTTTCCTCCAATTCCTTCATTATTTCAGAAATATTCATGACTTCAAAAGCTAAATGTCTTAATCCACAAGCTTCGGGGAAGGAGGGTCTTTCGGGTGGATTTTCAAATGAAAATAGTTCTAAAACATATTCACCATTTAAGACTAAATCTAACTTAAAAGATTTACGTTCTTCTCTATAAATTTCACGAATAATTTCTAAACCCAAAATCTCTGTATAGAATTTTTTAGATCGTTCATAATCCGAACAAATGATTGCGATATGATGAATTTTGTTGAGTTTCATGATTTTTAAGTCATAAAAAAAACGCTACTTAAAAAAGTAACGTTTTCTTTAAAAATATATTTTGTATTACATTTCGTTTGGAACCAAAACTCTTCCACAGTGCTCGCAAACGATAACTTTTCTTTTAGATTGAATATCTAATTGTCTTTGAGGTGGAATTTTATTAAAACATCCTCCACAAGAATCACGATCAACTGGAACTACTGCCAAACCGTTTTTAGCATTATTTCTCAAACGAGAATATGCTGTAACAAGTCTTTCGTCAATCTTAGCTTTTGCAGCATCAGATTTAGCAACTAAAGTTTCTTCTTCTTTTTGAGTTTCACTTACGATTTCATCTAATTCTCCTTTTTTAGTTGTCAAATCACCTTTACGTAATTCGAAACGAGTTTTAGCATCTTCGTAAATTTCTTTTTTATTTGTAATCGTAAATTTCGTTTCTTTCGAACGCTTTTCGTGCAATTTAATTTCTAATCCTTGAAATTCAATTTCTTTATCTAAAGATTCGTACTCACGATTGTTACGTACATTTTTTTGTTGCTCTTTGTATTTTGCAATTGCCAATTCAGCATCTTTAATTGCATTTTTACGGTCAGAAACCTCTTGTTCCAATTCTTTGATTTCGTCACCTAATTTTTTCAAACGAGTGTCCAAACCTTCCAATTCGTCTTCCAAATCTTGAACTTCCAAAGGCAATTCACCTCTGATTGTTCGGATTCTATCTATTTCAGAATCAATCTTTTGTAATTCGTATAAAGCGTCTAACTTGTCCGCTACTGATACTTCTTTTTTAGTTGCTGCTCCAGCCATGTGCTAAAAATAATTTATTGGATTTGTATTTATCCGTGTTAAATGGATTGCAAATTTAGTAAAATTTTTTGATATTTCGCTATGTAATAAATTTATTGTAAATTGTTCACTCTCATAATGTCCAATATCAGCAATAATTAGTTTGTTTTCAGCATCAAAAAACTCATGATATTTGAAGTCTGCTGTAATAAAAATATCGGCATTTTGGGCAATGGCATTTTTGAGTAAAAAACTTCCTGAACCACCGCAAAGCGCAACGGTTTGAATCTTTTTATCCAATACTTCTGTATGACGAATAACTCCGCAGTGAAATTGTTGTTTGATTTTAGCTAAAAAAGTCAAGGCATCCATGGGAGTTTTCAATTCGCCAATCATCCCGGAGCCTTCTTCTTGATTCTGATTTAACAATGGAATTATATCGTGTGCTACTTCTTCATATGGATGAGCATCATTCATTGCGTGCAAAACTGCTGGAAGTCTATGTTTGTCAACTAAAACCTCTAATCTTACTTCTTGCGCTTTTGTTCTATTGCCAATTTTCCCTTCAAATGGATCTGCGCCTTCAAGAGGCAAAAAACTTCCAATTCCTTGTGATTCAAAACTACATTCAGCATAATTTCCAATCTTACCAGCCCCAGCTTTAAAAAGTGCTCGTTCAACTTGAGAAACGTGATTTTCCGGAATAAAAACTATTAATTTGTATAGCGATTGATTAATCGGATTTAAAATGCGTACATTTTCTAAATCTAATTTGGCTGCTATTTCTGCATTTACTCCTGAAATATGATGGTCTAGATTAGTGTGAATAGCATAAAGCGCAATGTTATTTTGAATGGCTTTAATAAGCGTTCTTTCGACGTAATTTTTACCAGTAATTTTTTTTAATCCAGAAAAAATAATCGGATGATGAGAGATAATCAAATTTGCTCCCAGTGCAATAGCTTCTTCAACAATTTCTTCCGTGCAATCTAAACTTACTAAAACACTTTTTATTTCTGCATTTTCATCACCTATAAGTAAACCACAATTGTCAAAACTAGCTTGTGAACTTAAAGGAAATTTCTGTTCTAAAAAACGTGTGACTTCTTTTATTTTCATTCGATTTTTGAATAATAAATTATCCTTCAAAAGTATGAATAATCTATTGACTTTTTAACTTCAAGTTCGAATATTCTAAAAAAAATTGTAAGTTTGAAAAATATTTTAAAATCATGAAAAATAAATTCACCTTCATTCTTTTACTTCTAATTGCTTTTTCTTGTTCTACGCATCAAAAAGTTAGTTTTAATAAAAATTGGTCGGGAAAAGTAGTTACCACAATTGATATGACACAATTAGCTCAATTAGCTGGTGCGGATGCAGCTGAAAATGAAACAGTGTTAAATGATTCTATTAATAAATTAAAAATTGAAAGTTTAAAACAAATAGAAGGAATTAAGTTTGTTAAAATTGAATCAAACACAAATCAAATTTCTGTTTTATCCTATGAGTTTGATGATATTAATGCGCTAAATGCCTCTGCATTTTTATTTTCCCAAGAAATGCTGCAAGATCCAATGCATACTTTTTTTAAAGTAAATGGAAAAGAATTAGAAGTGAATTTACCACGCATCAAAAGCGAAGAGAATCCAGAAGGTGATATGGGATTGGGGGATCAGTTTTTGTACCAAATGGAATTAGAATTTGCTCGTAAGATTAAAAGTTTTAAATCTACGTGTGATACAATTATTCAAAATGACAATACCTTGTTAATTAAAACGAATTTAACAAATTTGTCCAACAAGGAAAAAACGCATAAAACAACTATAAAATTAAAGTAATTGCGGCTTCTTAGATTTTTACTTTTCCCGATTGGATGTGTCTTTTTTTTGATTTCTAAAACAAGAAATTATTTGTATGATTCAGGGATTTGGAAATCTTTTGAAATTCCAATTAAATCTATTTGTGTAGGGAATTTGAGTTTGGGAGGCACTGGGAAATCTCCCTTGGTTGCTTATCTTATTGAAAACTTAAAAGACGAAAATCAAATTCAAATACTAAGCCGCGGTTACGGTCGTAAAACCCAGGGTTTTTTGGAAGTTGAATTATCTTCGCAATCATCTCAAGTTGGTGACGAGCCTTTAATGTATAAGAAAAGATTTGGAGATGAAATTCACGTCTCTGTTTGTGAATCTCGAAAAGAAGGAATAGAAACCATTTTAAAGAAACGAAATCCAAATCTATTAATTCTAGATGATGCTTTTCAACATAGAAAGGTAAAAGCAGGCTTTTCAATTGTGGTCAGTGATTACTCAAAACTATTTTATAAGGATTTTATTTTTCCAATTGGAAATTTACGTGAATCCAAAACTGGATTAAAAAGAAGTGATTTAGTTTTGATATCAAAATGCCCTGAAAATTTAAATGAAAGTCAAAAAAGGGAAGTCCTAAAAAATATCAATTGTGATACTGAAAATGTGTTCTTTTCTTCGATAAAATATAGTGAACTGAAATCATTTTCACAAACTAAAACTGCAGAAATTAAAAACGTTCTATTGGTTACTGGAATTGCCAATCCAACTCCTTTGAAAACGTATTTGGAAGCAAATTATCGTGTTGAATTGATGCAGTTTAAAGATCATCATCAATTTTCTTTGGCTGACATAGAGAAAATTCACAAAAAATTTGATATTTTTGCAGATGATAAAAAAGCCATCGTTACAAGCGAAAAAGATTATATGAGGTTAGTTGCGCCTGAATTTTCTGTTTTTATTTCTGAAAAACCGTGGTTATATCAAGCAATTTCGATTCAAGTGGATCGGGAAAATGAATTTTTAAACAAAATAAAAAAATATGTTAGAACAATTTAACGAATCAGTAAAGTATTTAAAATCAAGAACTTCTGTTGAACCAACTGTTGGAATCATTTTGGGAACAGGTTTAGGTGGATTAGTGAAAGAAATCGAAATTATCGACGAAATTTCTTATTCAGATATTCCAAATTTCCCAGTGTCAACTGTAGAAGGTCATTCAGGGAAATTGATTTTTGGTAACCTTGGTGGTAAAAAAGTAATGGCTATGCAAGGTCGTTTCCATTTCTATGAAGGTTATGATATGAAACAAGTTACTTTTCCGGTTCGTGTAATGAAATTAATGGGAATTACGCATTTATTTGTAAGTAACGCTTCTGGTGGTGTGAATCCCGATTTTGAAATTGGAGAAATCATGATTCAAAATGATCACATCAATTTATTTCCAGCACATCCATTAATTGGTAAAAATATTGATGAATTAGGTCCTCGTTTCCCTGATATGAGTAAACCTTATGATCATGGAATGATAGAATTAGCGAAAACAATTGCTGCAGAAAACAACATTCGAGTTGCAACGGGAACATATTGTGGTTTAACTGGCCCAACTTTGGAAACTCCAGCTGAATACGGATATGTTCGTGCAATCGGTGCTGATGCTGTTGGTATGTCTACCGTTCCTGAAGTAATTGTAGCGCGTCATATGGATGTTCCTTGTTTTGCAATTTCTATCATCACAGATTTAGGTGTTCCTGGTAAAATCATGGAAACAACGCATGCTGATGTTCAACGTGTTGCTGAAATTCAAGAGCCAAAAATGACTCTTATTATGAAGGAATTAATTTCAAGACTTTAATTTAGTTTAAAGTTTAAAAATTTGAAGTTTAAAGTTCGTGCAACCTTAAACTTTTAACCTTAAACTTTTAACCTTAAACTTTCAAAAGTGAGAGAAAAATATCAAGTTGTTATCGGTTTAGAGGTTCACGCTCAAATGCTTACGAAATCAAAAGCGTATTCTAATGACGTGAACGAATATGGTGCTTCTCCAAATACAAACGTGAGTGTTGTTTCTTTAGGTCATCCTGGTACTTTGCCTGTGATGAATAAAAAAACGATTGAATTTGCGATAAAATTAGGTTTAGCTTGCTCAAGTTATATTGCTGAAAATCAATATTTTGCAAGAAAGAATTATTTTTATCCCGATTTACCAAAAGGATATCAAATTACGCAAGATAAGACGCCAATTTGCACAGGAGGTCATATCGAAATTAAAGATGAAAACGGAATTTCTAAAAAAATTGGTATCACACGTATTCACATGGAAGAAGATGCTGGTAAAAGCATTCACGATGTTGATGTTTACGATACTTTAGTTGATTTAAATAGAGCAGGAGTTCCTTTGTTGGAAATTGTTTCTGAACCAGATATTCGTTCGTCATCGGAAGCCTACAATTATTTAACAGAAGTTAGAAAATTGCTGCGTTACCTAGAAATTTGTGATGGAAACATGGAAGAAGGTTCTATGCGTTGCGATGCCAATGTATCTGTAATGTTAAAGGATTCTGAGGTTTTTGGTACAAAGGTAGAGGTGAAAAACATGAACTCGATTCGTAATGTTCAACGTGCAATTGAATTTGAAATTACCCGTCAAATTGAAGCGATAGAAAATAATGAACCTTTGACTCAAGAAACAAGAGCGTTTGATGCTTTAAAAGGAATCACAATTTCAATGAGAAGTAAGGAGGCAGCGAACGATTACCGCTATTTTCCAGAGCCAGATTTACAACCTATTACAGTTACAAAAAGTCAAATTGAAGTGATTCGAGCAGAAATGCCAGCTCTACCAAAGGAATTATTTGATAAATACACGCAAAAACTAGGTTTATCTGAGTATGATGCTTACAATTTAACTGATCAAAAATACATTGCACTTTATTTTGAAGAATTGATTCAACAAACTTCGAATTTCAAAGCAGCAGCGAATTTGATGATGGGGGAAGTGAAATCTTATTTGAATCAAAATGGTTTAGAAATAGAGCAATTTCCTTTAAAAGCATCAGTTTTAGCTAAGCTAATTTCATTGGTTGATGAAGGAGTCGTTTCTCATTCAGTTGCCAATCAACGTATTTTTCCTGAATTAATTATAAATCCTACGGAAGAACCTTTGGCGATTGCTGAACGTTTAAATTTGATCCAAGAGTCCGATGAAGGAAGTTTGAAATCTTACATTGAAAAAGTAATTGAATTAAACCCTTCAGAAGTAGCTCGCTACAAAGCAGGGGAGAAACAGTTAGTAGGATTTTTCATGGGGCAATTAATGAAAGTGTCAGGTGGAAAAGCTGACCCAAAACAAGCTAATCAATTGATGCGAAATCTTTTAGAACAATAAAATGAAACATTTTTTATTATATAGTTTACTTTCTGTTTTTCTATTTTCTTGCGGTGATGCAGCTGAAACTGAGGAAAATTTAACAGAAGAAGCAAATCCATTAGAAAATTCAAATTTACCTGATAACTTTGAAATAAGTGGAAATATTGCTGGAGCGATTAATCAACCTTTAACATTAGAAGCTGTAGGTAGTCAAGGTGTCATAAAGTTGGCGCAAACTTCTGTTGATCAAAATGGAAATTTCGTTTTAAAAGGAAATATCCAAGGAATGGGAATGTACCAAATTCGTTTAGGCTTGTTGGATAACAAAGTAGTCCCTTTAACATTGGAACCTAAAGATAAAGTAGTTTTAAAAGCGAGATATGATAATTTTGAACTTCTGCCTGAATGGTCAGGTGCAAAATGGTCAAAAACCTTGACGAATTATATGGCAATTTACAATGAGTTTGCTAAGAAACAAATTGAATTAGGTAAAAAGAAAGATTTATCTCAAGAAAAGCAAATTGCTGAGTTTTTGGTAATTCGCAGACCAATGGATGAATTTGCCAAGAATACAATTTTGTCAGATTTAACGAATCCTGTGAATATTATTTTAACAACATCTCTAACGCCGGCAATGGGTTTCGAATATTGGGATGAAAGTTTTTTACCTGTACTTAAAAAGGTTGCCGTTGCATTTAAGGGTAAGTACAAAGATTCTCCAATTGCTGAATCTCTTCAAAATCAAGTGAAACAAATTGAAGCAGGTTTAGCGGAATACAAATTAACAAAATCTGGAAAAAAAGTTGCTCCAGAAATTGCTTTGAAAGATCCAAATGGAAAAGAAATTAAACTTTCTTCCCTAAGAGGTAATGTTGTTTTAGTTGACTTTTGGGCTTCTTGGTGTAGTCCATGTAGAAGAGAAAATCCGAATGTTGTAAAAATGTATAACAAATACAAAAGCAAAGGATTTACAGTTTACAGTGTTTCCTTAGATAGAGACGCAGAAGCATGGAAAAGAGCAATTAAAGCGGATGGACTACTTTGGCCAAATCATGTAAGTGACTTGAAAGAGTGGGAAACTCCTTTGAAAGAATTATATGGATTTAATTCTATTCCATACACGGTTTTAGTTGGAAAAGATGGGAAAATATTAGGTACAAATCTTCGCGGTGAAAGTTTGGAACAAAAATTGAAGGAAGTTTTGTAAATTTGTATTATGAATATTTTTAAAAGTATATTTTCTGCTGTTTTAGTTTCACTTGCCTTAAGTGCACAAGCACAACTTCCAGTTAAGGTATCCGGTGAAATCTTTAATTCTACCGGTGATAGTGTCATTCTTTCTCAAAATATAGGAAATCGTTATGTTGATTATGCTAAAGCGGCAATCGACAAAAAAGGGAAGTTTTCTATTTCAGCGAAGATTCCGAATGCAGATTATTATGTTATTAGACTAGGAAATCAATTTATAAATATTATTCTCAGAAAAGATTCAGATGTTAAAGTTTATGGAGACGCAAAAAATTTAGCTCAGTTTTTCAATATTGTAAATTCAGAAGAATCTGTAAAATTGAATGAATATATTGTTCGCATGAGAATTTATAACATGAAAAAAGATTCTGCAACGCAATATCTGAGAGCTCATCCAGAGCAGGAAAGAGCCATTAATGAGTCTTTTATGTATTTATATACTGATTTTCAAAATTATAAAAACAATTTTTTAAAAGATAATCCAAATTCTCCTGCATTAATTCCAATGTTAAATGATATTGATTCTGAAAAAGAATTTCCAATGTACGAGACTGTTGTTCAAAATCTTTTAGCTGGTTTTCCTGAATCACCTGCAGTACAAAACGTAAAAAAACAATACGAAGATTTAAAAGCAAAGAAGGCAGCGATGAGTTTTTTGGAGCCAGGAAAAGTTGCTCCTGATTTTTCGCAAAACAAGGCTGATGGAACTCCTTTAAAGTTATCGGATTTAAAAGGTAATGTTGTACTTCTAGATTTTTGGGCGTCTTGGTGCGGACCTTGTCGTGCAGAAAACCCAAATGTTGTGAAACTTTACAATAAATATAAAGATGCAGGTTTCACAGTAATGAGTGTTTCCTTGGATAACAATAAAGATAAGTGGTTAGCAGCAATTGCAAAAGATGGATTGGTATGGCCGAATCATGTGAGTGATTTAAAATACTGGCAAAACGCTGTTGCGCAACAATACAAAGTTTCAGGAATTCCATTTACAGTTTTGATTGATAAAGAAGGAAAAATTATCAATAAAAACTTGAGAGGTGCTGAGTTAGAAAACACTTTAAAAGGAATTTTCGGATTTTAATCTATGGAAGAAACGCTTTCTAATCAAGTAAATCAAAGAACAAAAATTTATTTTGCTTCTGATTTTCATTTGGGAGCGCCAACGTATGAGAAGAGTTTAGAAAGAGAAAAAAAGATTTGTGCGTGGATGGAAGAAATTCGTCCAACGTGTAAAGAACTATTTTTAGTGGGTGATATTTTTGATTTTTGGTTTGAATACAAACATGCCATTCCAAAAGGATTCATTCGCTTACAAGCAAAAATTTTAAGTTTTGTTGAATCTGGAATTCCAGTACATTTTTTTACAGGAAATCATGATATGTGGATGTTTGATTATTTCCCAAAAGAATTAGGAGTTCAAATGCATCGTCAACCAATTGCAAAGGAGTTTTTTGGTAAATCAGTCTTTATTGGTCATGGGGATGGCTTAGGTCCTGGAGATTTGAAATATAAATTTTTAAAGAAATTTTTCGCCAGTAAAACGTGTCAATGGTTATTTGCACGCATTCACCCAAATTTTGGAATAGGTTTAGCGAATTGGTCATCGCGTTCTAGTAGAAAATCTACAGGAAGCGCTGACGAAATATTTTTAGGCGAGGATCAAGAATGGTTGGTGCAGTTTTGTCGCGAAAAAATAAAATCAAAACATTACGATTTGTTTATTTTTGGTCACAGACATTTACCTTTAGATATCGCTATTTCGGAAAACTCTAGGTATCATAATTTAGGCGATTGGCTGAAATATTTCACTTATGGAGAACTGAGTGAAAATGGCTTTGAATTAAAAAAATGGGGATAATAATTCTATTCCTTACCCAACAAAAATCTAAATTCTTCTTTACCTACTTGCGTTTTCTTAAGATTTGTAATCAGCATCAATGAACGTTCAATTCGTTTTTGAGAAGATTTCACTTGGTTGACATAATAAATGATGTAGCGTTGTTTTCCTTTTGGAAGTAAATTGAATCTTTCTTCGCCTTCAGAATCTTGAAACAATACTTCTTTCAATTCTTCGGCAACTTCCATTCCAAATTCACTTTCGTCTTTTTCTAAATGAACATCAACAACATCGCCTAATTGTAAAGCATTTTTCTTTAAAATTGCCGTTTTAATTGTAATGTATCCTTTTCCATTCCCTAAAGCTACAACACCAGCATGCCACGATTCTGAATTGTTAATTTTTATTATAAATCGCTGATTGTAAACATTATTTTCACCTTTATTTAAAGTTTTGCTTAAAATAGATTCATCTACCTCAATGTAATTTAACTTCAAAGATTTGAGGTGAAAAATTTCGGATTGGAAGGAAATCATGATTATTCTTCTATGAATTGAGAACTAGTTTCGAGTCGTTTTAGTTCAAATTCTATTGTCGCAAAATAAAATGGGAAATCATTGTTATCGAATAGATTATGAATATTTTTATAATAACAAGCATCATTAGTAAAATATAATTTATTAACATGTAAAGTAATTTCTTTTCCACATTGATTACTTAAATTGGCACATGCTATGGCTATATAGATTACATCATTTGGAAAACCTAAAGGTTTAGAAGTCAATTCTACTTTAAGAAGTCCACCTTTACAAATTACTCCGCAATATCCGCGAAGTGCGGAAACAATTTTGCCAGTAACTATTATGCTATCAGGATAACCGTTGTCTATTGTGTGGTATTTATTTACTTTTTTATTTGGGAAAATAGAATCTGGCATGCAATTATTTTGACCAAAAGAGCTGGCATAAATTACAATTGAAAGCGTAAATACATAAAATTTCATATCAAAGTCCTGGTTAACATCAATAAAAAGTCTAATGATTCATCATAATTCAAATCATCATACTCCAAGCCGAGTTTTCTGATATTTTTGTAATAGGTATTATGATTTTCGTAATAATGTTTTTCCGAATTAATAAACCAAGCTTTTTGTCCTAATTTTTCAGCTAAAAACCATTTTTCTAACAAACGAGCCGTGCGTCCATTCCCATCATCAAAAGGATGAATTTTGACAAAAACTAAATGAATCATGGAAGCAAAATATAATACTTCTTCAAAACTTAAGTCAATTCGTAAAATTTTATTTAGATCATGAAAAAAATTATTTATTTTCCTTTGCAATTTTAAAGGTGAAACAGCTACATATTCAATATTTCCTTCATCAGTTAAGACAAACATGTTACCCGTTCTAATTTTACCTTGTTTGCTTTTTGGTAATATATTTTTAGTAATTAAAGAGTGTGCATGAAGAATGTTTTCTTCTGAAATAGGAGTATTTTTAGCGAAAGTATAAGCGTCGTATAAATCGTCAATTTTTTGAGTATAATCTGGCAAAAATTCTATTCCAAAGCGTTTGTGTTTAATGAATGAGTCTAAATCTATTTCTTCACCTTCAATTTTTGATGAAAACACAACTGAAACTGATGTGTAAAAGCTGAATGAATCTATACTTAATTTACTATCAACTAAAGAGTTAAATTTATTAGACAGAGATTTATCAAATACTTCCCTGTATTTTTCAATCAAATTTTCAGGAAGAATCTTTAAATCTTTATTCATATCTTGATTGTCATTTTACTTCAACGCCCCAACACACAATTTCATTCTTATCACTCGCTTAGCAGAAGCATCAACTTTAGCTTTAAACGCAGCGTCAGAACGGTATTTTTTAAGAATTTCAGTATGAGCTTTTTTCGCGTCGATTGGCATTAGAATAATGTCGCAGCCAGCCTCAACAGCTTTTACTTCACAATTAGGAATAGCAGTTACACCCCCCATATTCATAGCGTCTGTAACAATTAAACCTTTGAAACCATATTCTTTTCGCAACAAATCAGTTACAATTACAGAAGATGTTGTTGAAGGTAAACCTTTTGTGTCATATTTTGTATTGTTGGTTACGGCAATGTGTGCTACCATTACAGACAAAACACCATCTTGAATTAATTTTGGGTAATTTCCTATTTCTTTCAATTCACCGTTAATCATTTGCAAAGATTTGTGTGTATCTCCTGAAACTAAACCGTGTCCTGGGAAATGTTTAGCCGTTGCAATAATGTTGTGTTTTTGTGTTTGTTGAATGAAAGCATTTGACCAAGGAATAATGTTTGATGGAGTTGCACCAAAACTTCTGAAACCAACTGTTTTGTTTGGCGACATATCTACAACTGGTGAAAAATTGTAATTGATTCCGATTTCGTTCAAATCCATTGAGATGGTATCTGTATATGCACGAACTTCATCAATCGTTTTCATTTCGTTAGCCTTTTTACAAGGACGTGAACCAATGATTTTACGATTTACTAAACTAGGTTCAGCATCAGCAGAGTAGAGGAAAGGAACATTTTGAATGGTGTCATTCATTTTATTGAAAAGTGAAATCCAATCTGTAAATTCTTTTTTGGTTCCATTCAACATCAAAACGCCACCGATAATACGTTGGTTGATGTGTTTTTTGATCGTTGCTTCAGTTTGTCCAAGTCTACCAATTGCTGGCATAATTAACTGTGCAACGATTGCTGTATCATCTAAACTTTTGAAAATATTTTCAACTTCTGTATCTAAGTCAGCGTTTTCACCCAAATAATCAGCTAAAACAAAATCCTTTTTAACTTCTGGTAAAGTTACAACTGGTTTTTTTTCTTCTTTTTTGGTAGTTTCCGTATTTTGAGCGCAAGCTTGAACAAGAATTGCAACCAGTGATAAAGTGAAAATAAGTTTATTCATATAGATTTTTTTTTTACAAAAGTATTATATATTCAAATGTTATAAATTTTTGAGCTTTGAATTTATAAAGTCTGAATTGTCAATAAGTGTACCAAATTATAGTTTGATATCGATTGTTACTGGTAGATGGTCAGAATATCCACCCAAGTATTTACTTCCAGCATAGGTTCTAAAAGGTTGCTTTTTACCTTTATATTCTTCAATTAAAAAAGCTGGAGAATATATTTTACCGGATCCTGCAATTGTTTTAACACCCTTTTTACCTCTTAAAGCTGAAGAAACCATGATGTGATCCAATACATTCCATTCGCCGTCATGTAAGTAACTTCCGCCAAATTCTCCTGATTCTTTACAAATCATTTCTGTTAATTTCTCAGCAACCATTTTTGGAGCAATGTTTTCAGGGTAATCATTTAAATCACCCATTAAAATCAATTTGTATTTTGGGTTTTTTAATTCAACTGAATCAATAAAATGACGCGCATTTTTTGCAGCTTCAATACGATTTTTTTCAGAATCATCAGCTCCACCACGGCGACTTGGCCAATGATTAATCATCGCGAAAAGCGTATCTTTTTTATATAAAAATTTCGCCCAAACGATGTCACGAGAAGATGGTTTTTCTTTTCCAGGTAAGGTAAAACGAATATTCCCTGATTTCAATACTTTCAATTTGGTACTGTCGTAAATCATTCCGACATCAATTCCTCTTTCATCAGGTGATTCGTAGTGAACAACACCATGTGATTTGGCATATTTCGAAACTTTTAAAACGTCTCTCACAACAGCTTCATTTTCAATCTCACACATTCCTAAAATGAGTAAATTCCCCATTTCGGTCATCACTTTATTGATGTGGTCTAATTTTTCGTTGTAGCGTTTTTGATTCCACTGCATTTTTTCTGTAGGCAAAAACTCCTTATCATCTTTTTTAGGATCGTCAATCGTGTCGAATAGATTTTCAACATTATAGAAACCAACTTTTACAATTTGCGAACTAGCATCGAAAGCCAAGTGAATCAATGCTAATAAAAATAACTTTTTTATCATAGAGACAAAGTTAGTTAAAAGGATTCTTTTTTAGTGTTAAACAATTCTTAAATTTGTAAAAAAAATCAAAATGTTAGGATTAAAATTGCCAACTGACCCACGCTGGGTGAATATTGTTGAGAAAAACATTGAAGAAATCTTAATTGATCATGCCTTTTGTGAGCAAAAAGCAGCAAGTAATGCCATTTCGATCATTGTCCAATATCCTCATTTAACTGATTTGGTGCAAGATATGACTGCGATTTGTCAGGAGGAAATGGAGCATTTTAATCTCGTACACAATAAATTGATTGAGCGTGGGTTAAAATTGGGTTTTGAGCGCAAAGATCCATACGTTCAAGATTTGGCTCAATATCTAAAAAGGGAGCAGAGTGGAGGTCCTCGCGAAAGTCATTTTGTAAATCAATTACTTTTTGCTGCGATGATTGAAGCAAGAAGTTGCGAGCGTTTCAAGATTTTATCTGAACAATTGAAAGACGAAGATTTAAGAGAGTTTTACCGTAGTTTAATGGAGAGTGAGGCAAGACATTACACTACTTTTTTAAATTATGCCCGCAAATACGCCAAAGAAGTGGACGTGGATGCAAGATGGCAAGCTTTTTTAGATTTTGAAGCGAGTTTAATGGAGAAATATGGGAAAGATGAAACGGTGCATGGGTAAGCGCTTTTGCTATGCTTAAGATTTTTACATTAAGTTAAAAAATTCACTTCAATCACTTGTTCCAAATATATCTAGAGTAACTCCCGACCAAAATAAGTCACAAAAAAAAGGAATCCATTTCTGACCACCCTAGTTAGAAGCAAAGCTAATTACTTTTTTGTAGCGAGAGGGAGTCCCGATAGCTATCGGGATGAACTCCTGACCAAATATTTCACAAAAAAAAAGGAAACCACATGGGCTTCCTTTTTTGTAGCGAGAGGGAGATTTGAACTCCCGACCTCCGGGTTATGAATCCGGCGCTCTAACCAACTGAGCTACCTCGCCATTTGCGCTCTAACCATCCCGATAGCTATCGGGAGAGCAACTCGCCATTTTTCTCTTTCGAGGGTGCAAATATACTAAGAATTTTTAAATTTCAAAATCAAGAACGATCTTCTTCAAATAAAATTTTAGTTTTATGTTTTAAGGTTCTTAAAATCAAAGAATAAAGAATTGCAATTGCTAAAATAATTCCTTGATAAAGTTCAAATTTCACTTCTTTCAATTCAAATAAGCGCTTAAAAAAGTCAATAAAAAGGAACGAAATGATTGTTGCACTTATTCCAGAGTACTCTCTTCTTAAAATGGTTTTAAAAGAAAAAGGAATTTCTGTTTTTTCATAATTTTTAAAACTTGGAATAAATGCAGGTACTTTAAGTGACCAATCTATATACATTTGACCGAATTTGCGCTCTAAAAAACGCTCTTCTGCAAACATAATACGTTCATAATACACCCAAAACAATAATGTAAACGAAACAATAAACCATATATTGAAAGTAAACATAATGATTCCTAACCACATAAAGTAATTACCCAAATAAAGAGGATGTCTTAACGTTGAATAAATTCCTTTTGTGTTTAGAGCTTCCGCAATTTGTTCGTACTTATTTCTTCCTGATGTAGCTTTTTGACTTGTTCCAATTGCGACTGCGCGAATATATTGACCTAAAAATGAAATAAAAATTGAAAGTCCTAAATAGATGTAATTTAGTGTTTCATTTTGATTAAGTAATTTATAATCAGTAAAATATATTACTGGTACAGCAAGTAAAAAGAGAAGAATTGGAAATTGTCCTCTATAACGAAATAAAAAATTTCCGTTTTTTTCTAAAGAATGTATTAACGCCATTGAAAAGATTTATGTATATTTCAAACCAAAATTGAGTGCGAATTTACAAATGTATTTACAATTATGAGCGAAAAACGTAAAATTGAATTAGAATATTTATTAAAAACTTCTGTAAAAGTCTTTGAAGGATTAATTTTTACACCAAGTGGATTAGCAGAATGGTTTGCTGATGATGTAAATATAAAAGACGATATTTATAACTTCCATTGGGATGGCAGTGATGAACAAGCTCGCTTAATCAGTAAAAAAATGGGGTCATTCATTCGTTGGCAATGGATTGCTGATGAAGAAGAAGGATTGGATACGTATTTTGAAATAAAATATGAAGTTGATTCGTTAACAAAGGCATTGGTCCTAAATATTGTTGATTATGCTGATGAAGAGGATTACGATGAAATAAAAATGTTGTGGGAGTCAGCAGTAACTGAAATGAAAAGAGTAATTGGAGCTTAAGATTTTCTTATTTTTGCAAAAAAAATAGTTTGAAACGCCTTTACGTTTTTAGTATTAAGTCTTTTATCGGGCCATTCGTGGTCACGTTTTGTATTTCTATGTTCATGTTAATCATGCAATTCCTTTGGAAATACATTGATGATTTGATGGGGAAGGGGATAGATTTTTTAATTATACTAGAATTATTCTTTTATGTTTCGGCATCTTTAATCCCATTAGCCTTGCCTTTAGCTATGCTATTGTCCTCGATTATGACAATGGGTAATTTGGCGGAAAACAATGAATTAACAGCGTTAAAATCATCAGGCTTATCACTTTTTAAAATCCTAAAACCTTTAACGAGTATTGTTTTAGTTATTAGTTTTTGCACTTTTTTGTTTTCAAATTTCGTAATTCCGGTTGCCAATTTAAAATGGCACTCCTTAATTTATGATATTCAGAATACTAAAATTTCAACTTTATTAACTCCAGGAACTTATTCCACTGTTTTAGATGGATATGCTATTAAGATTAAAGAGGGAAACGATCAAAGTTTTAAAGAAATAACGATTCATGACCACACGAATCCGTCAATTGTAAAAACAGTTAAAGCGCAATCTGGGGAAGTTTTTAAAGCAAAAAATGGTTCTCATTTATTTTTTAAATTAAAAAAAGGTGAAGTCATTGAAGAACTTTCAGCAAATTCTAATGTAAATTTTAACCAATCGGAAAGCACCTTTCCTAGCAGAAGAACTTCTTTTGAGGAAGCATCTTACAAAATAGATTTAACAGGTTTTAAGATGACGAGAGGTGATGAAAACTTGTTTAAAAATGAATATGAGATGTGGAACGTTTTTCAAATTAACACCGCATTAGATTCTATTCAAAAAAGTGCAATGAACATAAGGCAAAATTTTCTTAAAAGTTTTAAAATGGAGCATATTTATTATCAATCTAAGACTTTAAAAGTTAATCCAAAAATGCAAGATACTAGTTCCTTTAAAAATAAAAAGACGAAAGCAATTGAAATATCTTCATTAAGAAAACATGAATTAAAAGATGCTTATCTTGGCGCTATCAGTAGAATTAGAAGGGTAAAAGATAATCTGACTGCTCAGGAAGAATTCATGGTCTCTTTTCAAAATAGTTTGGCCCAATTTGAAATAGAGTTACACAAGAAATTCTCTTTAACTTTTGCAATAATAGTATTGTTTTTCGTTGGCGCTCCTCTCGGTGCAATTGTGAAAAAAGGTGGTTTTGGTGCGCCCGTAGTAATAGCTGCAGTTTTATTTTTAGTATATTATGTATTGACAGAGATTGGACTTAATCTTGCTGATTCAGGTGTTGCAACTCCGGCTTTGGGTGTTTGGTTGGCAACCCTTGTTTTAACTCCGATTGCTTTTGTTTTAATGAGGGCAGCGGCCATGGATGCAGGTGTTTTTGAAAAAAGAACTTGGCGTAATCTTTTTAAATTTTCAAATAAATGACAATTCTTCATATAACAAATAAACCAATTTATCCAATATTAGACGGAGGGCAATTAGCTATGCAAAGGTTGATGATGAACTTTTTGCATTTAGGATATTCAATTAAAAATTTAACAGTCGAAACGCATAAACATCGATTCGAAATTGATGAATACCCTCAAGAAATTCAACAAATAATTTATCCAGAATCTCATTTTATTGATACAAAAGTGAAGATGTGGGATATTGTGAAGTCTCTATTTTCATCCGAGTCATACAATGTAAAAAGGTTTATTGATAAAGATTTCGAAGAAAAAATTAAAGATTTATTGCAGACTAATGAATTTGGGATTGTAATTTTAGAAAGCGCCTATCTTTTGCCTTATGTCAACATAATTCGCAAGTATTCTGATGCGAAAATTATTGTTAGAGCTCATAATGTTGAATACCGTATTTGGAGGCAGGCAGCCAGAAAGGAAAAGATTTTTTATAAGCGAATGTATTATAAAAAATTAGCAAAAAATTTAAAAAAATTCGAAATCAACCACCTCAATTTAGTAGACGGAATATTTTGCATTTCAGAACAGGATAAGGAATTTTTTAGAAGAAGGTCTGTTCGCGCTCCTCTGGAAGTAATTCCTGTATATATGGAAAACATAGATGGTTATCAAGTAGATTACTCAAATAATGACTTCTTTTTTGTTGGATCAATGACTTGGAAGCCCAATATTGATGCAGTGAGATGGATTGTCAATCAAATAGCTCCACGATTATTGAAAATTTTCCCAGAGGTAAAAATTCATATTGCTGGATCTGCCATGCCGAAATCTATGCTTGAGAAAAAAATTAAAAATGTAGTTTTCCATGGAAAAGTCGATGACATGCACAAATTTATGTCAGAACATGGAACTTTAATTGTTCCTTTAAAGTCAGGTTCAGGTGTGCGTATTAAAATTTTAGAAGCCTTAAGCATCGGCGTTCCCGTTATTTCATCTGAAAAAGGAAAAGAAGGAATTAATTTGACACCTAAAAAACATTTCCTAACAGCCAATATAACTGAGGAATTTATCCTTCAAATGAAATTTATTGATGACAATACTGAGTTGAAAGAAAACTTAGGAAAGGAAGGTCAAAGATTTATAAAAGAAGAATATAGTATCGAAATCGTTTCAAAAAAAATAAGTGACTTTATCTCCAAAATATAAAGAAAAATTAGTCGTAGTTTTATCTCGATTTCCTTATCCTTTGGAGAAAGGTGATAAATTACGTGCTTACTACCAACTAAAAGAGTTAAGTGAGGTTTTTGAAATTCATTTATTTTGCACTTCTGAATCTGAAATCAATAATTTAAGTCATGTTCAAATTGCAACTTTTTGCAAGGAAATACATATTTACAATTTAAAAAAAGGTATTATTTTACTAAATATTTTCAAATCACTTTTTACTAAAATACCTTTTCAAGTTGCTTATTTTTCACAAAATTGGATTAAAAAAGATATTGAAAGAAAAATTAATATTATTCAACCAAATCATATTTTTTGTCAATTAATTAGGCCAGCAGAATATGTGAAGAACATTCATTCCTGTCCAAAGACTATTGATTTAATGGATGCACTTTCTAAAGGGATGGAAAGACGTATTGAGGACAGTAATTGGCTGTTAAAACAAATTTTCAGGGAAGAAGCCAGGCGTTTGAGACACTATGAAACTAAAATTTTGGATTATTTTGAACATGCAACCATAATTTCAAATCAAGATAAAAGTTACATAATACATCCTAAAAATCAAGAAATTAAGGTAATTCCTAATGGAGTAGGAGATAAGTTCACTCATTTTAATAAAATTCCTCAAAAGAAATATGACTTAATATTTACGGGAAATATGAGTTATGCGCCAAATGTGAAGGCCTGTATTTTTATCAGTCAAATTTTATATCCAAAGTTAATAAAAGTAAATCCAAATTATCAAATTGCATTAGTTGGAGCTACTCCATCAAAATCTGTCTTAAAATGTGCAAATAAAAACATTTCTGTTACAGGTTGGGTAGATGATATCAGGGAAAAATATGCTGAATCCAAAATTTTTATTGCACCACTATTTTCTGGATCTGGATTGCAGAATAAAATTTTAGAAGCAATGGCGATGGGTGTCCCATGCATTACTACAAGCTTAGTAAATAATGCAATTCTTGCACAGAAAGAAAAAGAAATTATAATTGCAGACACGGCTGATGAAATGGTTGATGCCATTTTTAGGTTAAATTCTGACGAGGATTTATATAATGAAATCGCAAGAAATGCTAAAGAATTTGTCAATAACAAATACACTTGGAATGAAAGCAATAAGCTTTTAATTGAAGTGTTAAAGTCAAAGAATTAAGCAAACATCATTTTTGCCAATCGTTTATCACGTCGATAAATGTCTCTTAAAAAAATCAATCTGTTATCATTGTTAACAATAACTGATCGATAGGTGACATATATAGGAATCCTCTTCTTTAATCGAATTGGATGATTCATTTGACGAGATAAAATAGAATCTAGACTATCTGGAATCACTTTGTTTTCGTCTTTTAATAAAATAATCTTAGCTAGATCAATTGGGTTTTCACAACGCATACAACCGTGAGAATATGATCTTATTACGGTGTTGAATAATCCTTTTTGTGGTGTGTCATGAAAATACACACCGTACTTATTGTTAAAATCAAACTTGATGATTCCTAATGAATTATGTTCTCCTGGCTGCTGTATTACTTTATACGGGAAGGTCTTGTCCTTTATAGCCTTCCAATTCACTGTTAAAGGATCAATTTCCACATCCTTTTTGTAAATCTTCATGTGATTACGAGCAAAATATTTTGGATTTTTTTTAGCGTCGGGTAATATTTCTTTTGAAGTAATTGAAAAAGGTACACTCCAATATGGATAGGCAATAATCGTGCTCAATTGCGCAGAAAATTCTGGTGTTTGAGTATCTAGTTTTCCGACAATAATTCTGTTCACACTTTTAAGCGTATCGTCTGCAAAAAATCTTAAGGTGTATTCCGGAATATTAACTTCAATAAATCTTGTATCTAAATTTTCTTTCCATCTTAATTTTTCCAAAACCAAAGCAGCACGTTGACATTTTTCTTCAAGTGTTTCATTAAGCGCGTCAGCTGTCGTTTGTCCGATTACCCCATCATCTTTTAAACCATTATCCATTTGAAATAATTTTAATGCAAAAATAAAACTTAAAGAATCTACTTGTTTATCAGACAAATAAGCTTTTGATTGTAGAGATAATTTCGCAAAATTCAAACTTTTCAGTGAATCTTTTTTAAATGTTGGAACTTTAAAGTCTTTGTCGTTTAAATTTATTTTAAATCCGTACAAAAAGAGTTGTTGTGCAATTTTTTGGTAGACTGTATCTTTTGGCCCCCAAGAGATAATTTGTTCAGCAATCTGATTTAAACTATCTGATTTAAAACTAATTAAATCCTTGAAAGACATAAATTTCGGGTAGGAGAGGGGTTTGCACTTTTTTACTAGCGTATCCAATATTCCCTTTTTTAAATCTACACTTAAAGTCGCAAGCGAATTAGTGATATATATTTCCTTGAAAATTAAATTGGTAGAGTCATTTATAGGAGTGTAAATCCTTTCCTTAGGCATCCCCAAAGAAAGAGGCTTATTTAAGATTTTGAGTAAATTTTCTCCTTGTGCAGTTAAACAAGAATCATTTACCCAAAGTGGTTTGTTTCCGCGATTATGATAGAAATCATTTAAAAATTTAAGTGCATTTTCGTCTAATTTCAAAACGGCATTATTTTCTGTTTTTAATAGCCATTTAATTTTTGATTTTGCAGGTAATTTTTTATCTAAATATGCAGTCTCAATAACTGATTTTTCTGTGCACGAAAATAAAACAAATAAAAGTAGCAAGTAATTCAGATAAAACTTCATAGTTTAAAATGATTGATTATTTTTGTAAAGTTATAATTTCTGTTCGAAATCACAAATATGTCAATAAGTATTACCATTATTATCATTGCTGTTACCGTTTTAATTTCAATTCAGGGAATTAACAACCAGGAATTCATGTATAAATGGTCGTTTTCTCCTTATGAAGTTAAGCACCACAAGGTGTATTATAGATTTTTGAGCCATATGTTTGTGCATGCAGATTGGACACATTTGTTATTCAACATGTTGTCGTTTTACATGTTTGGAAAATTTTTCGAAACTGAATTAATCTTGAAATATGGATTAATTCTCGGTTCAGCACATTTTTTAGTTTTATATTTTTTAGGGGGATTTATCGCCACTTTTTGGCCAATGATTCGAAATCAAGATAATCCAAGGTATACATCCGTAGGAGCTTCTGGAGCTGTTTCATCAATCATTTTCGCTGTTATTTTGTGGTTACCAACTATGAAGATGGGCTTGATTTTATTACCGATTCCAATTCCAGCGTATATTTTTGGTCCACTTTATTTAGCATTTGAATTTTGGGCATTTAGACGAGGAAAATCAAATATAGCGCATGATGCTCATATTGGAGGCGCGTTATTTGGCATTATTTATGTTTTAATTATCAATATTGATAAAGGAAAAGAGTTTTTTAGTGTAATTTTTAATTGATATGTCAGTAATTTACGTCAACAATAACGGTGAAATTCTTCCAAACGAAGGTGCAACAATTGCCGCGGGAAATAGGTCTTATCTCTATGGAGATGGGCTTTTTGAAAGCATCAGAATTGTCAATGGAAAAGCAATAAATATTGAGAATCACTTCAAGCGTTTGATTGAAGGTGCTAAAGCCATGAAAATGAGGTTGCCTTCCTTTTATTCTGCTGATTTTTTTGCGGCAAAGATTAAAGAGTTATTGGAGAAATCTTTTATTCAAGAAGGAGGGAAGTGCAAAATTTCAATAGATAGAGCAGCAGGAGGGACGTATTTCCCTGATACCAACGAAGTTACTTTTTTCATTGAAGTTTATCCCTATCAATCAAATTTATTTGAATTAAACTCGAAAGGCCTAGAAATTGACATTTACACTGACCTGAAAAAACAAAAAAACTTTCTTTCAAATTACAAAACCAAAAACGGTTTAATGTACGTGATGGCTGCGATTACGGCGAAAGAAAAAAACTTAGATGATTTGTTAATTACTAATGATCGAGGAGGGATTTTGGAAAGTACTAATTCAAACATTTTTATCGTTAGTAATGGAGTTTTATATACACCTGGATTAGAGGAAGGTTGTTTGGCTGGAACAATGCGCATGCAAGTTATAAACTTAGCCATTCAGCATGGAATTAAAGTCTATGAATGTAACATCTTACCTCAAAATATTTTAGCTGCGGATGAAATATTTTTCACAAATGCGATAAGAGGAATTCAGTGGGTAGGAGGGTACCGAACAAAAAGATATTTCAATACAACAGCTCGAAAAATACAATCTTTTCTAAATGATTATTGGGAAAATTACTAGCTTTAAAAATTGGTCAAATTACTAACATACAATATTTTAATACTATTAACATTAAGCTTTAGTTTAGGTTTTACCCAGCAGATAAAATTCTCAAAAGAAGAACAAGATTTCATTAAAAAAAGTCCGGTTATCCTTTTTGGTTACGATCCCAATTGGCCGCCTTACGAAATTTATGAAAATGGCAAATACTCAGGGATTTGTAACGATTTTATTCAAATAATTTCAAAACGTACAGGCTTAAAAATAAAACCAGCTTTAAATTTAAGCTGGGAAAAATCTTTTGAAAAATTAAAGAAAAATGAAATTCAAATGGTTTCAGGAGCGGGAATCACTGAGGAAAGGTTAAAAGATTTAATTTTTACGGATAATTATATTAAATTGCCTTGGGTTGTTGTTACTCGTAAAGAATTTACCAAAAAAATTGATACGTTAACAGATTTTAATTATAAAAATGTATCCATTCCCAGAGATTATTTGCAACATGAAATTTTAAAACGTGATTTTCCAAAGATCAATTTGATAATCAGAAATAATTTTGCAGAATGCTTGAAAGATGTTAGTTCAGGAATCAGTGAAG
>JBKCGI010000076.1:0-2916 GCA_046303515.1 Flavobacteriia bacterium
CTGTAAATGTGATTATGTCTTTGGCAAAAGGCGAATACAATCACAAATCGTATAGCAAAAAACATAGTAATTCTTCTGGATTCATCATAGTTGTTGTTATCATTATCATTATTGTTTTAATCGTAAGATTTGGTCCAAAAGGTGGTGGCGGAGGAAACGGCTTTACTTATGGCGCTGGAGGATTTATGGCAGGAAGAGCATTTGGTTCTGGTTTTGGTGGTTCTAGTGGTGGAAGCAGCGGTGGATTCGGTGGCTTTGGAGGCGGAAGCTTTGGAGGAGGTGGATCTGGCGGTAGTTGGTAGCTTCGACTGCGCTCAGCTACCCTCGATCTAAATTTTTAAAAAAAAGCTTTAAATAATTTCATTACTTTAACAAAAATATAAATTTACATGAACGACGCGCATTTACACATGGTCATCAACCATTTTCCGATTATTGGTTTAATTATCGGTGCATTGATATTATTAGCTGGAATTATTTTACGTTCAGCTGTAACAAGAAAAGTTGCTTTTACAGTTTTATTATTCTCTTGCATTTTTGCCTTGCCAGCTTTTGGTTCCGGTGAAGACGCTGAAGAAATTGTAGAACATCTACCTTCAATGACAGAAGAGGGACATCATTTGATTCATGAACACGAAGAGAAAGCAGAATTCTTTATGATTTTTGCTTGGAGTGTAATTGGTTTAAGTATTGTTTCTTTATTCGTAGAATGGAAAAAGAAGAAGTTGGCAATTTTCACCTCCTTATTGACCTTAGTTGTTGCCTTGGCTGGTTCTTATGTTGCTAGAGAAGTTGGAACTTCTGGGGGCGAAATTACTCATCCAGAAATCAGAAAAAACTTCAAGGCTTCTGAACACGAAGAACATCACGAAGAAGGAGAGGAGCATTAATAGATTTTCGAAAGAGATATGAAGGACAAATGAAAGTTTGTCCTTTTTTTATGTCGAATTATTAAGTAATTTTCGGTTTCAATTTTGTTAAAAATTCAGGACAAAACTTGTTTTGAATTTTTAATTTATTATTTACAATCTTATGTGTTCTCAGTTTCTTAAGTGGTAAAAAAAAACAAATTGAGTATAAAATCTATCTTTATATTAGGAGAAATTTTTAAGCAATGGTCGCTTTAACTTCTGTCGAAAAGGAACTTTTATTTAACTTAGAGTTGATCCATGCTAAGATGTTGAAGTATTCTAAAATTACTTGTTCGTGATGAGATTGCAATAATTTCACAACTTCCTTTTTCATGGTTTCAAAAATTTCCATTTGAGCAATTGTATTTGGAGCTTTAGCCAATTTGCGAATATTTTTAATCAGTACATCTTCAATTTTATAATCCTTTTGGTATTTGGCTAAATATCGATTCGTTGATTTAATCACATATTCCAAATAATCGTAGTTTTCAAGTTCAAAATGAATGATTAAGTTCAACAAACGACTGAAAGAATAAATATCTTGACGTAAATTCTGTTCGTTATCGTTTAATACTTCAATTAAGTAAGACAAAGATTTTTTGTAGTCGTTGATACCAAAATAGCTGTAAGCTTTGCTGTATAAAAAGCGTAATTCTTGTTCTTTGCTTATTTTGTCTTTAATGCCAATAGATTTTTTATCTATTTCATCAATTAAGGCTATTGATTTCGCAAATTCTCCTTTTTTATGTAAAAGATTTAATTCTTGATTGTATGAATTTGTAAATATTTTGATTGAAATATCTGTAGAATTAAAAGATTTGATTTCTTGGATAGAACGCAATTCATCTATCATTTTTTGTGCATTTTCGAAATCATTGCTATCAATGTAACATCTCAATAAGTGAAACATCGTTGAAATATAACGCTGTGGAGAATCTTCCTTAATTTTTGGGTTTTTGTCTAAAATTTCGCGTACGCGATTGAAGAATTGATAGGAGTCTTCAAAGTTTCGATTGGTTGCAGCACACAATCCTTTAATGTAGTAACACATCGAAGCTGCACGGGTGGAAATTGCTGTGTTTTTCCCTTTGATTAGATGGTAATCGGCAATGTCTTCTACAATTTTTCGTTCAGTTTCATTACGTGTAAAACCACCACTTCTAAATATTAAATTGATTTTCGAGTAAATGATTTGATATTCAGCTAGGTTTCTCAATTTCGCAATAACCAATTCCTCCTCAGCAATTAACTCATCTAAATTTGTTGAAAACTCGCCTTCTTCGTAGGCTTCTTCCAGCAACTTTTTTTGCCAAGAAATCAATTCAAACCAATAGTAAAATTTTTCATAATCAGCGGCTAGTGCTTTAGCTCGACCAACAAATTTTTCACACTCTTTATAAAGTGCTTTGTTGTATAATATTTCAACATTTTTGATTTCCTGTTTTAAAATACTGCTAATTGATTGTTCACTATAAAATGAGCGTAAACTTTTTAGAATGAGTTTATATAAGTGATTTTTTTCGGATGGTAAATGTTTAATAAAGGTCTCCTTTTTGAATGCTTTTTTTAAATCTTCTTCATCGTATTCATCTTGTTTTTCAATGACATCAAATATTTTCAAGTAATTTTTGTCTCCAGATTGAAGTGAAGATGACATTTTGAAAAATCGTTTTTCGGATTTAGTCAAAGATTTTACTAGTTTAAATAACTCCGTTGATGGTTTCATAAGCTTTAAAAAATCGATTCAATTGTAAATGTAGAATTAAATTTATATTTATTGTAATCCTAAGTGTCGAAAAATCTAATTTATATTGGAAAGCTAACAAAAAAAAGTTCACTAAAACTAGTGAACTTTTTCAAACCAATAATCAAATTAAATTGACCTTTTAAACTATGATTTTTAATTATTTAAGTGTAATTTTTTTTCCTTTTTTGATAATTTCGTCAGGAGAATTAATGTTATTCATCTTCATTAGTCGTTGTACTTTTATGCCTTCTTTTTGCG
>JBKCGI010000077.1:0-4532 GCA_046303515.1 Flavobacteriia bacterium
TTTGGAATCAAAAGTGTGACCATGGATGATATGTCAAGGGAGTTGGGGATGTCCAAAAAAACCCTTTACACCTATTTCAAGGATAAAAATGATTTAGTGGTGCAAATCATCAAAGTGAAGACGGAATTTGATCGCGTGAATTGTACTTGTGTAATTGAAGAAGCTGAAAATGCCATCGATGAAATGTTACGCGTGAATAAGTTCGTTTCTACAATGATGAAAAATGTGCATCCTTCGGTGTTTTATGATTTGAAAAAATTTCATCCTGAGGCGATGGCCTTGATGCACGAACACAAATGGAAATTTGTGAAGGACACAATTTTACAAAATATCAAAAGAGGAATAGAAGAAGGTTTGTACAGGTCAGAAATTCCTGAAGAATTAATCGCAATAATCTACGTGGGAGCTACAGATTTGATTTCAAATGGAGAAGCTTTTGCTGGGATGGATTTGACTTCCGACCAAATATTTTACGAAATCATGAAGTTTCAATTGCACGGAATGGTAACCCCAACTGGATTGGAATACCTTTTAGAAAGAATAAAAAACAATAATAATAACTAATAATGAATAGTATGAACAATAAATCAACAATGGATCACAAGATAAAACTTGTGTTTTCGATCCTCTTTTTGTTTGGTGGATTTTCACTTTCAGCTCAAACCTTAGACTTGGAAACTTGTTTGAAAATGGCTGATACTGCAAATCTAACAATCAGAAATGCGCGATTGGATGTCGAAATTAATAAAAAGCAAATTGACGCTTACAATTCAGCTCGTTTGCCAAAGGTAACTTTTTCAGGTGATTACAAATACAATGCTGTGTTACCAGGTCAATTGGTTCCTGCCGAGTTTTTTGGTGGTGCTCCTGGGACGTATTCCACAGTTCAGTTTGGTGTTCCTTACAATTTAGGGAATACCTTTCAATTGAGCCAAGTGATTTACAATCCACAAGTAAATTATGCGATTCAAGCCTTAAATTTGAATCAGAAAATCATTGAAATTCAGGAAAAGATTACACAACAAGATGTGAAATATCAAGTAGCTTCAACTTTCTTTAATTTACAAGCAATTAACAAACAACTTGTATTTTTAAATGAGAACAAATCAAACTTGGATAAATTGATTGCCAATATGGATTTGATGTACCAAAATAAATTGGTAGTTGAAACAGAAGTTGACAAATTGAGAATCAACAAATTGAACATCGAGAATTCATTGCAAACAGTTAATTCAACGAAAGAACAATTGGAATCTCTATTGAAGATTTTAATTGGAATGGATGCCAAACAATCAATTCAAGTGGCTTCAGATCAGCTGGTTGAAAAAACTATTTTACAAGAGAAAGATCAAATTCATCATCCAGAATTGGATTTGATTGATACACAATTGAGTTTAAATCAAGAAGAAAGAAAAGGAACCAACATGGCTTACCTACCTAGTTTATCTTTTTATGCGGCTTACAACTATACTTATAACTTGAAGCCTGAGGAAGATTTCAGAACTGGAATTAATGCTGCATTTTTAGGGTTGAGATTGGATTGGACTTTGTTTGATGGGATGGAAAAATACAACAAACAGAAAAAAAATGCCATCGAAAGAGATAAAATTGAAAATCAAAAAGAATTAGTAACACAACAATTGAATTTGGCTACTGAAAATGCGAAAAGACAAATTGCGATTCAAGCAAATTCATTAGAAATTTCAAAAAATCAATTGCAACTGTCCGAAAAAGTTTTCAAACAAACTGAAGCCCAATTTAAAGAGGGAGTAGTAGGTTCAAATGATTTAATTACAGCCGAAAACGCATTGCAACAAGCGCAAACGAATGTGGTTTCTGCTTTTGTTCAATTAAGACAAGCGGAGTTGACATATTTAAAATCTATCGGAAGTATCAAATAATTTAAAAAGCTAAAAAACAAACATTATGAATAAGAGAGTAATAATAATTATTGGTGTGGCAGTTGTTCTTTTGGGACTTACAGTCATGAAATTAAAATCCAATCAAAAGACAGTTGCCGAAAAAATATACATCTATGATCCAAAAACATCAGTTTTAGTTGAAACTGCCTCCTTAAAGGAACATACATTTGAAAACTCGATGTTGTTTTTGGGTACATTTGAACCTTTTCGCCAAAATACAGTAAGTTCTGATGCATCTGGAAAAATAATAAAACTAAATGTAGAGGAAGGTGATCGCGTATCACAAGGTCAAGTTATCGCCAAAGTTGATGATGAACTTTTGAAATTGCAAATCGAGTCTGTGGATGTTTCCATCGAAGGTCAAAAAAATGACGACCAACGTTATAGCAATTTATCTAAAGAAAATGCTGTCAGTGGTGTTCAGTTAGAAAAAACAAAATTAGGTTTAAAATCTGCTGAAATTCAGAAAAAACAGATTCAAAAACAATTGAGAAGTACAAATCTTACAGCTCCATTTTCTGGTGTTGTAACCAAAAAAATGATTGATTTAGGTTCTGTAGTTGGACCTGGTTCACAATTAGTCGAAATCACAGATGTTTCTCAATTAAAATTAACAGTTAATGTACCTGAGCGCGACATTTTAAAATTCAAAGTAGGACAACAAGTGAGTGTAGGAGCTGATATTTACAGCGACAGAAAATTCTCTGGAAAAGTAACGAATATTTCAATTGTTGCGGATAAATCACACAATTTTAAAGTGCAAATCACGATCAATAATAGTTCTCAAGAATTGTACGCAGGAATGTATGGCTCAGTTTCTTTAAATAACTCCAAAAGCGTTACTGCAATGGCAATTCCGCGTCAGGCTTTGGTTGGCTCATCTAAATCTCCAAAAGTTTATGTGGTTAAAAATGGTAAAGCTGTATTAGTTTCATTTAACGCGGGTACATCTGATGGTGATTATGTTGAAGTTGTTAGTGGTTTAAGTAATTCAGACCAAATTGTGATCAAAGGACAAGTAAATTTAGAAGACAATTCATTTGTAAAAATTAAAAAATAATTTACCATGACTTTAACGGAATTATCCATCAAAAGACCATCCTTTATCATCGTGATTTTTACGATTTTAATTGGTGGCGGGTTGTTATGTTACAACCAATTATCCTATGAACTCTTACCAGATTTTTCGCCTCCAATTTTAACTATACAAACAGTTTATCCTGGTGCTTCTCCAGCAACTGTTGAAAGTCAAGTTTCAAAAGTGGTAGAGGATGAATTGTCTTCTTTGGAAGATATCAGTGAAGTAACTTCATTTTCTTTAGATAATGCTTCTTTAGTTATGCTTGAATTTAAACCTTCAGCTGACATCGATAAGGCACTAGAAAATGCGCAAAGAAAGGTCAATCAGATTCAGTCCAAATTGCCTGATGATGCGCAACAACCAGTAATTGCTAAAATTGAACCAAATGCTGCACCTGTATTACAAGTTAGTGCTGTTGCAAAAAACATGGAGGACAAAGCCTTTTTTCAATTAATGGATGAAGATATTTTGCCTCAAATTAAGCAAACAAAAGGTGTTGGTAGTGTAACTGTTTTAGGAGGAGAAAGAAGAGAAGTGCGTGTAAATGTTGACAAGGAAAAATTGAAAACATACGGTCTTTCTTTAGCTCAAGTGAATCAAGCAATTGCAGCTTCAAATGTCGAGTTTCCTACTGGTAAAGTCAAAGGTACAGATGAACAACTAACTGTTCGATTGGCTGGAAAAATGAATTCAGTCGAGAGTTTGCGCTCTTTGATTTTGATGGCAAACGGAACATCTAGTATTCGCTTGTCAGATGTTGCTGAAGTTGTTGACGGTAGTGCAGATCAGACTACAATTTCTCGATTTAATGGTGTAAATGGTATTGGTTTACGTGTCATGAAACAATCTGATGCAAATGCCGTTACTTTATCCAAAGATACGAAGGCAAAATTTAAACTTCTTGAAGAAAAATACAAAAAAGAAGGACTGAAATTTACGGTAGCAACGGATACATCAAAGCCAACAATCGAATCTGTAGATGCGGTTTTACATGATTTGGAATTAGCTATTTTGATGGTGGCAGCGGTAATGTTGTTGTTTTTACATAGTATGCGTAATGCGGTAATTGTATTGATTTCGATTCCAGCTTCATTGATTTCAACATTCATTGCAATGTACATGTTGGGATACACCCTTAATTTGATGACTTTATTAGCGATGTCTTTGGTAATCGGGATTTTGGTCGATGACTCGATTGTGGTCTTGGAAAACATTTATCGCCATTTAAAAATGGGTAAAAACAGAAGACAAGCCGCCTTAGATGGTCGAAATGAAATTGGATTCACGGCATTGGCAATTACCTTGGTTGACGTTGTAGTTTTCTCACCAGTAGTTTTCATAGATGGTGTAATTTCTGATATCTTGAAGCAATTCTCGATTGTAGTTGTAATTTCTACCTTGATGTCCTTATTTGTATGTTTTACTTTGACACCTTGGTTGGCATCTCGTTTTGCAGTTGAAACAGAATTGAAACCTAAGAAAAATCCATTCCATGCCTTCTTGGCTTGGTTCGAAAGAAGAATCAATAC
>JBKCGI010000078.1:0-15113 GCA_046303515.1 Flavobacteriia bacterium
TTGTATGCGCAAAGTTTATGGAGCATTTTCAACAATGAAGGTCCAGGTTATATGGATTCATTTTCTGGTTTTATCTTTTTCTTGTTGATTGGGAAATGGTTCCAAAATGTGAGTTACAAATCGCTTTCTTTTGAACGAGATTATACTTCTTATTTTCCCGTGGCAATTACAAAATTGGAAGATGGAAAGGAGCAAATTGTTGAAATTGAAAAGTTGAATCCTGCAGATCATTTTCGTGTTCGAAATGAAGAAATTATTCCCTGTGATGCGATTTTATTGTCCGATGAAGCGCAAATTGACTTCAGTTTTGTTTCTGGAGAATCAACCTTGGTGCACAAATACAAAGGAGATTTTATCTATGCTGGAGGGAAATTGAAAGGCAAAACGGTTGATTTTGAAGTGAAAAACAAAAGTAATCGCAGTCATTTGACCCAAATTTGGAATGATTCGAGTATTGATAAAAATGCCAAAGACAACAAATCGCATCAAGATAAATTATCGGTTTACTTTTTAGCAATTGTTTTGGCAATTTCCTTAGCTGCTGGAATTATTTGGAGTTTCATCGATCCAAAACAAATTACACACGTGGTGGTTTCGATTTTGATTGTGACTTGTCCTTGTGCTTTGGCGCTTTCGAGTCCTTTTACTTACGGAAATATCATGCGTTTGTTGGGAAGAAAAAAATTGTACCTGAAAAATACTGCTGTTATTGAACGTATCAACGAAACAACAGATATTGTATTTGATAAAACAGGAACTTTAACCAATAACAGTCAAAATGTCTTGTTTGAATCTGAAAATCAAGGCTTAGAAAAATATTTTGAAGCCATTTTGGAAACGGTTTCCTCCTCAACACATCCACTTTCCATTGCGATAAAAAAACATTTGGTGGAGCAAGAAGATGTAAAATCAACTGATATTCAAATTCTTAATTTTCACGAAATTGCAGGGAAAGGAATTGAAGCGGAATTAGAATTGGCGGATAAATCTCACATTCAAATTAAAATTGGTTCTGCCTCGTTTTTAGGAATTGAATCGAGTGCCAATTACGAAGTAAATTCATTTGTTTCGGTGAATGACAACTATGTCGGGAAGTTCATTTTTACATCTGTTTTTAGGGAGAATTTGGCTAAATCGTTGAAAGATTTAAATGCTTATCGCTTACATGTTTTGACAGGTGATACTGAAAAGGATAAACACGAATTGGAAAACATATTTCCAAAGCAAAGTATTTTAATGTTTCAGCAAAGTCCGATGGACAAATTAAACTACATCAAAAAACTGCAAACAGAAGGCAAAAAAGTTATGATGTTGGGCGATGGACTCAACGATTCTGGTGCTTTGCAAGAGGCGTTTGTGGGAATTGCTGTTTCAGAAGATTCTTTTCGTTTTACACCATCTTCAGATGCCATAATTGACGGAAGCGAATTGGTAAATTTACCTGCCCTATTGAAAACAGCAAATTTCTCGAAACGGATTTTATCCATTTGTTTGATTTTCTCAGTTTCCTACAATATTTTCGGCTTAAGTTTCGCTTTGTCTGGACAATTAACTCCTTTGGTTGCAGCGATTTTAATGCCGATAAGTTCAGTAACGGTTGTTTTTATTACGACTTTTTTGGTGCTTTGGCGTGGAAAAAAATTAAGATAAAAAAAAGCGAGTAAGGAAAACCATACTCGCTTTTAAATTGTATTTTTCGAATTAGAAAGGTAAATCGTCTTCTTTTTCTTCTACTTTCAACGAAACGTTTGTTGCAGAGATTGGATCTAAATTCATTGCAGATGGACCACCTTGAGGCATTCCTCCACCATTAGAACCCATTTTGTCAATTCTCCAAGCTTCCAAAGTGTTGAAATACTTCACTTCACCTTGTGGAGATGTCCATTCTCTTCCTCTTAAATTGAAAGAAACTTCGATTTGATCGTTAGTATTTACACCGTCAGCCAATGAACATTTATCTTGTGTTAATTGGAACATGATGTCTTGTGGGTACATAGATGAACTATCTGTTACAACAATTTCTCTTTTAGAAAATTTCTCTGATACTTGTACAGTTGGAAAAACAACTTTTACTGTTCCTTGTAATTTAAACATATTCTTTTTTTTAATTGTTAAAAGCTAAAAGCGTTTTCCAAGCTTCAAGCACTTTATTTTGGGTTAATAATTCTTTTGCGTGATTGTGCAGGGTGATTTCTAATTTTTCGGCTTCGTCTTCTAAAGATACGAAAATTTCACTTAATTCCAACAACTTATACTCATTTACTTCTGTTTCGTCAGGAAGAGCTTCAACTGAGGCCAATAATCCTAAATCATTTCCAGATAATATTTTACTTGATAAAATGTCTTTCGGCAGATTGTCAAAACCAATTCCGATAGTTGTCAAAGGTTTTTGAACTTCAAACATGGAAGCTTCGTTGGCGTGACAATACCAATTTCCGCCCATTCGAGAAACAAGGCTGATTTTAAATTGATCAATCAAGCCATCAGCATTCATAACATTTTCGTTCACGTGAATCTTTACAACTTCACAGATCACTAAATTTCCTGCTCCTCCTTGATCTCCAAGCTCACGAACCTCAAGTACTTTACATTCAAATTGCACTGGGGATTCAGCAACACGCATTGGTTTGATGAAATCTGATTTAAGAGGAGTAAATCCCGATTTTACAAATTCATCTGTTCCCGCTGGATATGGCGAACTACTTAAACTCATTTGTTGCACCATATCGTATGTTACCACATTGATTACAACTTCAGGAACTTTTTTGACATTGTTGTAGGTATCCTTCGTTGTATTTGTTCTCCCATTTCGAGCTGGAGAAAAAATCATTATCGGTGGATTTGCACTAAACACATTAAAAAAACTGAAAGGAGATAAGTTTGAAACACCATTTTCATCAACGGTAGAGGCAAATGCAATAGGTCTAGGACCAATAGCTCCAAGTAATAGTTGGTGAACTTTTTGTGTTGTTAATTCTTTTGGGTCAAATGAAATCATTTCTTGCTTTAAGCTACAAAAATATAGTATAATTTTTGATTTTTGAAAGAAATTTATCAGGAGTTTTTAACAATTTCAAAATTAGAATAAAAATTGTAGGCACAAAAAAAAGAGCCCGAAAGCTCTTTTCTTTTTATGTTTAGTTTTGAATTATTTCACTCTTAATGATCTTCCAATTTGCAAAGTTGTCGTTTGACGAATTCCGTTTAATTGACAGATTTTAGAAATTGTAGTGTGATTTTTTGAAGCAATTTGCCCTAAAGTATCACCAGATTTCACTTTGTAATATTTTTTAGACGATGCAGTTGTTGTATGTTTTGCAACACTTGCAACCTGTGTTCCGTGTGCATCACCATCGCTTGTATTATAGTAATCAGAAGGTTTTGCTCCTGGACGGAAAATACCTTTGTGAACGAATAAGTTTTGATCCTTAACTGTTTTATTCGCTAAGTCGATAATTTCTTCAGGATTCAAAGGTGCATCGTAGAAACGAACCTCAAAATGTAAGTGAGAACCTCTTGAGTGACCTGTATTTCCTCCAAGACCGATAATGTCTCCAGCTTTTACTTCTGTGTTTGGAGCAACTAATAATTTACTTAAATGTGCGTAAAATGTTTCTAAACCGTTGTAATGTCTTACGATTACTAAGTTTCCAAAACCTCCTTCATTCCATTTAGAATAGCGAACTTTTCCAGACCAACAAGCGCGAACTGTGTCACCTGTTTCTAAATTGATATCAACTCCATTGTGGTAACGACCTTTTCTAAATCCATAACGAGAAGTGATGTAACCGTCAAAAGGCATCACAAATTTTTCGTGAATGCTGTCTCCAACACACAACCAAACAGTATCTTTTAATTTAGATAAATCGTTTACACGGTCAGATGTAAAGCAAGCTTCATTATCCCAAGTTTGAATAAAATTGTAAGATGAATCACTGCTAAATAAATTATACACTCTTTCATTTAAAATACCGTCAAAACCAATATCGGAAAGAAGTTCCCAAGTTTTGTCAGCATATAAAACCATTCTGCCTTGTTTTGTATCGATTGTATCAACAGCAATTTGACCAAAAGCAATACCGTTTAAAAGTAAAAGTGATAAAGCAATAATTTTTCTCATAAATTTAATTTTTTAGTTGAAAGTGGTATTTTACAGCTAAAATTCCCGTAAAAATGTTTTCAACAAATTACCAAACATGCGAAGTTAATGAATATTTATTTAATATCATCGAACATCCATAATAAAAATATCGTAAAAAAGATATTCGTTAGGTTTTACGAGGTCTAGTAAGCCCTTACTACCGTAGGCTTCAGCGGGTGGAATGACAACCCAAATTTTATCTGCTTTTTTAGCATTTATTAACGCTTTTTTTAATCCTTTTACGATTCCGAAGTCAGAAAAGCGAAAAGTATATGGCTTATTTCGTTTGTAACTGAAGTCATAGCGAGGATTTGACTCTGTACCCACATAGTAGTGAAAATCAATCTCATTTTCTTCCTTTGCCAATTTTTTATTGCTTTTATTTTCCTCTAAAAGATAGATTTTTGTTCCATCAATCATTTTTGTTGGATTTAATTTACCAACAATTTTTATTCGGATGAAATTTTCAGAATTTGCTGGAAAAAGTCCTTTAATTTCCATTTTGTCTCTTGCCATTTTACTTGGTAAATAAATTTCCACAAAATCGCCAATTCTTAATTCTTTAAAAGCAATATCCCAGCCTGGAGTTTGCATTCCAAAACCAACTAAAAATGGAAGCCAATCTTTGTTGAGTAATTTGTTTCCGTCAATCAGACTGCCATTTTTTAATAAAACTTCATAATTAATTTGGGCAACATCACCTTTTTTGAGCTGCTCACCTTCACCGTGAATAAAATAGGTGATTTTAATGCCGTTTTTAAGACTTTTATCTCCAATTTTTTTGATTGGTTTTAGACTTAATTTAGCCAATTCAGCTTCTCTTTCCTTCTTGTTTTTTGTATTTGTAATTTCACTATCTGGAGATTCAGATTTTTTTACAACACCTTGAGGTTTGCAAGCAAAAAATAAAATGCTCGTGCTAAAAAGTAATATTAACTGTTTCATTTTTTTAAAGAAATTAATTCAATATCTATAATTAAGGCTTGAAGCGGTGGAATTTTGTCGTAATCTCCAACTAAACCATGAGCTAAATGACTTGGTACAATTAATTTGGCTTTATCTCCAATTTTCATTTTTTTGATTCCTTCGTTAACTCCAGATTCAACATCGCTTTTGTCAATTTTAAAACTTTCTGTTTCGTCTTTTTCAGTTTCATAACATAGGTTACCATTTAAAAGCGAAATTTTATATTTGACCTCAGCAGTCATTTCACTTTGAGCTTGTTCACCTTTTCCTTCTTCATAAATGAAATAACGCAAGCCTGTACCTGTTTTTTTAGTTTTCCAGCTTGGTTTATCCTCTAAAAACATTTTAATGCGCATGTCTTCTTGAAATGCAAATTCTTTGTTCATATCGGTTGATTTTTCAGTTGACCAATCTACGGGTTCTTGTTTGGGAGTCTCTTCCGTACAAGAAGATAAAACGAGTAAAATACCAAATAATTTATTACGCAACATAATGATGAATGACTTTTAAAAATTCTGAAATAGCATCTTCCAATTTGCCAAAATAGATTCCACCAGCAGCATTTGCATGACCACCACCTTCAAAATGTGTTGCAGCAAGCATGTTTATTGGGTTGTCATGACCTTTTGACCTGAAAGAGATTTTAACTTTTCCTTCTTTTTCAGAGAAAAAAGCGGCAATTTTTATGCCTTCAATAGATAAGGCAATATTGACTAATCCTTCTGTATCGCCTTTTTCATGTATGAATTGATTTAATTCTTCTTCTGATAATGAAATGTAAGCTACCCCAATTTGATCTAAAATAACTAATTTTTCGGATGTTGCAAATCCCCGTAGTTTTAATTTATCAGGTGTATTTACATCAAAAATTTGTTCGTGGATGAAATCATTTTTCACTCCGATTTCTAATAATTTTGCTGCTACGTGGTGTGTGTATGGCTTCACAGAATTATAACGGAAAGAACCAGAATCCGTTACAAGTCCTAAATACAATGGAGTACCAATTTCTGTATCTAACAAGTTTATATTTTCTGAATTTTCTATTAATTGAAAAATAAGTTGACAGGTTGAGCAAGAACTTGTTTCGCTGATAACATAATCCGCAAAATTGCTCGGATTCAAATGGTGGTCAATTAGTATTTTTTTTGCTTGGGATTCAATTAAAAGATTTCCCATTTCTTCACCCATTCGAAAAGGTTCATTATAGTCTAAGGAGAAGATTAAATCAGCCGTTTCGAAACATTTTTTGACAGCTTCCGAATTATCCTCAAAATTTACAATAAGGTTATAATCTGGCAACCATTGTAGATATTTTGGTGCAGGATCAGGATGACAAATGGCAATGTTTGGATTAATTTTTTTTAAAAATTGGTACAAAGCTAAACTACTTCCAACTGAATCTCCATCAGGTGATTTATGTGAAGTTATTAAAATAGATTTTGCCTCTTTAACTTGAGCAATAATTTGTGATTCAATATTCATTTTCTATATAATAAAAAAGCCTTCCGACAAGTGAAGGAAGGCTTTTGTTAAAATGTTATCTGTTATAAACCAATTTTGGTTGTTTTTTTATCTTCAATAAGAACTGCAACACAGTGAGGTTTTTGATCTTCAGCGTCGTCAAATCTAACATTAATCATCAATTTTCTTGCTTTGTCAGTAATGAATTCAACTGTATTAGATTCTGCTTCCTCAGAAGAAATAATAACTTTCTTTACTTTAGCATATTTACCATTAGCATCTTTTTCAGTTATCATTTCATACACTTCAAAAGAAACTGTACCTTCTTTAGAATCCATTGTTCCTACAGTAATTCTGTAATCGTAATTATCTTGCGCAATGAATGCCATGTCATAAGATTGACCAGAAATCAATGCTCCAGTTTTTGACTGAGAATTTACACCGTATGCACTTTTAGTTTTTGCTGCTGCTTTAATCATTTTTTCAGCAGGGGGACATTGTCCAAATGAATAATTACCGATAAAAAGTAATAAAAATAATCCTACAATTTGTCTCGTTTTTAACATAATCCTCTTATTTAACAATTTCACTTCTTAATTTCGCTACTTCTTCTTTCAATTTAGAAAAAGTTTTGTCATTCATTTTACAACTTTCTCCACCAGAAAGAGAAACTTGATTTCCTTTCTTAGAAACCTTTGTATCACCAGCTGTGCAATCCAATGTTTTGTAGATATCTAAAATTGTACCAATTTTTGTCATGTATGCACTTACGTCAGCATTATCTTGATATTCAAGCATGAAGTCAATTAAGTTTTCTGCAACAATTTTTTGATCAACTAAGATTGCATCAATTTTTGGACTTTTCCCAAAACCTTTTGAAGTTCCTAAAATTAAGTGCATTGACTCAATCCACCCACCAGCTAACATTAAAGATAATTCATTACCTTTTTCAATTTCAACTAATTGTTGGAAAGTTCTTGTATAGGTATTATCAGATAATGAAAATAATGAATCAGGATTTCCTTCCCATTTTTTAGCTTTATCACCCATTTCTTTTGAGAAAACTTTAGAAACGCCTAAATCATTTCCTAATTTTTCAATTTTAGAGAAATAAGAAAGGTATTTTGAAGTTTCTTTAAAACTAGTTAAATATGCTACGTCAGCAATATAAACTCCAAAGTTTAAGGCTTTTGAACTAGAACCTTGGTAAGAACTAGCTTTGTTATAATCATTTACAAGTGCAATGTTTTTTGTGCCATCTAATGTTGAAATAATCTCGAATTGTTCAGAAGGTGATGGAATATTAAAAGCTATTCCTTCTGGTCTTTCAGCTGATTCGCTTTCAGTTTCAACTTGTTTTTTTTCTTCACTTTCTCCACCTGAACATGCGTAGAATAGAGGGAAAGCTAATAAAAGTGTATAAACTAATTTATTCATTTTTTAAAATCTTAAATTAACAGAATTTTGCACGAAAATATAAACTTTATTTCAACAAATGAAACATTTGGTCTAAAATTCTTTTTTCGAGACCATTTGAAACCGGAAATAAAGGTAATCTCATTTTGTTTTTCAGAATGTTTCTTGCTGATAATCCGACTTTTACACCTCCAGGATTACCTTCTTCGAAGAACAAACGAGTTATTAACAATAATTCATAATGTAGGGCTTTCGCTGTTGAAAAGTCATTTTCTAAGGCAGCCTTTACCATTTTGCAAAATTTTTCTGGTAGTGCATTGGAAACGACAGAAATAACTCCTGAAGCGCCAACAGAAATTAAGGGAACTGTGATTGGATCATCTCCTGATAATAAATTAAAATCAGCAGGTTTGCAACGAATAATTTCCATCATTTGATCAAGGTTTCCAGAAGCCTCTTTCATCGCAACGATATTAGAGATTTCCGCCAAACGCAAGGTTGTTTCTGCTGTAACATTTGACCCTGTTCTACCTGGAACATTGTACAAGATAATCGGTAAATCAGTTTCTCCAGCTATGTGTTTATAGTGTTGAAAAATACCTTCCTGAATTGGTTTGTTATAGTATGGTGAAACGGATAAAATTCCATCGACTCCTTTTGGGATTTGTTTGATGTTTTCAGCTACTTTTTTGGTGTCATTTCCTCCACAACCGTATACGATAGGTAATTTGCCATTGTTTTCAGTCATTACACAATCCAAAACGGCATCTTTTTCACTCTGAGAAAGGGTAGGAGATTCGCCAGTAGTTCCTTGTACAACCAAAAAATCTACACCTCCGTTGATTTGTAGTTGAACGAGTTTTTTTAATCCTTCAAAATCTATTGAAAGGTCATCGTTGAAAGGAGTTACAAGCGCAGTTCCTGTTCCTGAAAAGTTTCTCATAGTGAATTGTTTTGTGCAAATTTAGTTAATTATTTTGCTTTGAATTAAATATTAAGCAACTTTATAAAATCTTCTTCTGAAATAATTTCAATTCCCAATTTCGTTGCTTTTTCTAATTTGGCTGGACCCATATTTTCGCCTGCCAAAACGAAGTCTGTTTTTGCAGAAATCGAACTCACATTTTTACCTCCGTTGTCTTCAATCAGCTTTTTGATTTCATCACGCGAAAATTTTGAAAAAACTCCTGAAACAACAAAGTTTTTGCCTTCCAAAGCATTTGAAGCCAATTCTTTTTCCTCGACCTTAAATTGTAAACCAGCTTTTTCAAGTCGTTCAATGATTTTACGATTGTCTTCGTCTAAAAAGTATTGTTGTACTGAAATTGCAATTTTTTCTCCAATTTCATCTACTGCAATTAATTCATCGTATGTAGCAGTTGCTAATTTCTCAATTGATTTTAAACTTTTAGCCAATTGTTTCGCTACTGTTTCTCCAACAAATCTGATTCCTAAGGCAAAAAGTACACGTTCAAAAGGTATGTTTTTGGATGCTTGAATCCCGAGCAACATATTATTTGCAGACTTTTCTGCCATGCGATCTAAGTCTACAATTTGGTCAAAGGTGATGTCATACAAATCTGCCACGTTGTGAATGATTTCTTTTTTTACCAACAAATCAACTGTTTCAGCACCTAGTCCGTCAATGTTCATCATTTTGCGACCAATAAAATGTTCTATTCTACCTTTAACTTGTGGTGGACAAGATTTTTCGTTTGGACAAAAATGATTTGCTTCACCTTCTTTTCGAACTAATACTGTATCACACTCTGGACAAGTTGAAATATAGCTAACAATATCTGCATTTGTTTGTCTTTTTTCTTCGTTTACGCCAACAATTTTAGGAATAATTTCACCGCCTTTTTCAACATAAACGGTATCGTTGAGGTGTAGATTTAATTTTTCAATTTGATCTGCGTTATGTAATGAAGCTCGTTTCACAGTTGTTCCGCCTAAGGAAACTGGTTTTAGGTTAGCAACTGGCGTGATCGAACCCGTTCTACCAACTTGATAGACAACTGATTCCAAAACAGTTTCTACGCGTTCCGTTTTGAATTTATAAGCAATTGCCCAGCGCGGAGATTTAGCAGTGAAGCCTAAATCTTGCTGAATTTCATAAGAATTTACTTTTAACACAACTCCATCGATTTCAAAAGGAAGTTTCGAGCGATTTTCATCCCAATAGTTGATGAAATCCATAATTCCTTCTATGGAATCTGTTTTTTTGATGTAAGAATTTTTGCTTTCAGGAACTTTAAATCCCCAATCTTTTGCCTTTAAAACCGTTTCGTAATGTCCAGTGAAATCTAAATCTTCGCCATAAATGCCATATAAAAAGCAATCTAAACCTCGCGAAGCCACCACTTTTGAATCTTGAGATTTTAAGGTTCCTGATGCTGAATTTCTTGGATTGGCGAATTCTTGTTCTCCGTTTTCTCTTCGTTCTTCGTTAGCTTTGTTAAATGCTTCCAATGGAAAAAATATTTCTCCTCGGATTTCAAAATCTTGCGGGTAATCTCCTTTTAACTCCAAAGGAATCGTTCTAATTGTCTTTACGTTTGTAGTAACATCTTCTCCTTGTGTTCCATCTCCTCGAGTAACTGCCTTGTGAATTTTTCCATTTTTGTAGGAAATTCCAATTGCTACGCCGTCGTATTTTAATTCACATACATATTCAAGCGGTGTTTCAATCGTTTTTTTGATGCGATTTTCCCATTCGGTAATTTCTTCTTTAGAATAGGAATTGCTTAAAGAAAGCATAGGGAAACGGTGAACGACTGTTTCAAATTTTTTGGTAATATCACCACCAACTCGTTTTGTTGGACTGTTTTCAGAAGCAAATTCAGGAAATTCACTTTCCAGTTTTTGCAAAGCAAGCAATAATTGATCAAAATCGTAATCCGAAATTTCGGGTGCACTTTCCACGTAATACAAATGATTGTGACGATTTAATTCCTGCGATAAACGCTCAATTTCTTGTTTTGCTTGCTCTTTTGTCATGTGAATTGTTTCAAATAGAATTTAAAATTAGTTCAAAAATATTATTTTTTCACCATATAGTCACATAGTTTTTTGATTTATCTCTGTTGATTATTCAGCCTAAAAAAAAGCAAACTATGTGCCTATGTGTTTTCATCTCAAAAAAAATCCTCAAATTTGCATCACATGGAAAATATTTTCAAAAATAAAGTTTGTTGGGTAACGGGTGCTTCTTCTGGAATTGGAAAAGAAATCGCTCTTCAATTGGCAAAAAATGGAGCAATTTTGGTCCTTTCTGCGCGAAATGAAGAGGCTCTGAAAGTAATTAAAGATACTTTGCAAAATTCAGATAAACATATCATTGTGCCTTTGGATTTGGAATTTTCAGCTAATTTTCCAGCTTTAGCAGAAGAAGTAATTTCTAAATTGGGAAAAATAGACTATTTATTCAATAATGGAGGTTTGAGTCAGCGAGCAGAAGCATCCAAAACACCTTTGGAAGTTGATCGTCGCATCATGGAAATCAATTATTTTGGGAATATTGCCTTGACGAAAGCAGTTTTACCTAATTTTTTAAAACAAAAATCGGGACATATCATTGTAATTTCGAGTATTTCAGGGAAGTTCGGTTTCTTTTTACGTTCAGCTTATGCTGCTTCTAAACATGCTTTACATGGTTTTTACGAAAGCTTGGCTTTGGAAGAAGAACACAATAATTTGAAGGTGACAATTGCCATGCCGGGAAAAATCAATACTCCAATTTCTACCAACGCCTTAACCGAAAAAGGGGAGAGACATGGTGTGATGGACCACAATCAGGCAACTGGAATGCCTGTTGAAGAATGTGTTTCAAAATTGTTGAAAGCTGTTGAAAAAGGTAGACGAGAAATTTTGATTGGAAACAAAGAAATTAAAGCTGTGACTTTAAAACGTTTGTTGCCAAAGATTTTTTGGAAGGTGATAAGAAAGCAGAGTGCGACGTGATTAGCTCATGTGATGATTTGCTGATTATTTTTTCAAATTTTATATTCCTTACCACAATTTTTACATTTGTATACTTCTTTGTATGCCAATGGATAAACTGCAAATAGTAAACTGAATATTGCTGAAAGAATTCCTTTGACTGATTTAAAGTCTTTAAAGTTTTCATAGAAAGTTCTTGAGCCGCATTCGCAAATAAGTTCCTTGTCAGTTTGCTTTATTGTGTTTTTTTGAAATTCTCGTTCAATTTCCAATGCTGATTCGAGATCTTTCTTGTAAATTTTAACTTTAATTCCACCAACGGCATAGGAATTCAAAGGGTTCATTATAACTGTATTTTCATCAAAAATAAACGCTTGTAAACCTCCATTCTCTAATCTGATTCTCAAAAAATGAGCATCTATGGAAGATTCAAAGGATTTAAATGTGATGAGTTCCATCTATCAAGGAAACTTCGGAAATTTCCCGTAATCTGGTTTTCTTTTTTCTAAAAATGCATTTCGACCTTCTGTTGCTTCTTCAGTCATGTAGGCCAAGCGCGTTGCTTCACCTGCAAAAACTTGTTGTCCAACTAATCCGTCGTCAATTAAATTGAAAGAAAATTTCAACATTTTGATTGCCGTTGGACTTTTAGTTAAGATTTCTTGTCCCCAGTTGTATGCAAAGTCTTCTAATTCAGCATGAGGCACAACTGCGTTCACCATTCCCATTTCAAAAGCTTCTTGTGCAGAATATTCTTTTTCTAAGAAAAATACTTCTCTAGCTCTTTTTTGTCCAACTTGTCTTGCTAAATAGGCAGATCCAAATCCTCCGTCAAAACTCGCAACATTAGCGTCAGCTTGTTTGAAAATGGCATGTTCTTTACTTGCAATAGTTAAATCGCAAACTACATGTAAACTATGTCCGCCACCTACAGCCCAACCTGGAACAACGGCTATCACAACCTTATTCATGAAGCGAATTTGGCGTTGCACATCTAAAATATTGAATCGGTTTACACCATCTTCACCTTTGTAGCCAGTGGTAGAGCGCACTCGTTGATCTCCGCCAGAACAAAATGCCCAAATGCCATCTTTTGGAGCAGGACCTTCAGCAGAAAGTAAAACAACTCCAATTTCTTGACTTTCGTGACAAATAATCAGGGCTTCTTGCAATTCGGATACCGTTTTCGGACGAAAAGCATTTCTACATTCTGGTCGGTTAAACGCAATTCTAGCTACACCGTTTGCATATTTGAAGGTAATATCTTCGTATTCCTTAATTGTTGTCCAGTTTTGTGTTGACATTATTCAATTCCCCTTTTTGAATTGAGGGAAAGTTCTTGCTAAAAAAATCCTCCCCCTCGGTCCCCCTCCAAAGGGGGAAGTGCGTTAATTAATAATTTTAAATCCAGTATATTTCTGCAAAACCTCTGGAATAAGAACTCCTTCGTCTGTTTGGTAGTTTTCCAACAAGGCAGCCACAATTCTTGGTAAGGCCAAAGCAGAACCATTTAAAGTGTGAGCCAATGCAGTTTTTTTGTCGTCTGTTTTGTAACGTAATTTCAAACGATTAGCTTGGAAAGTATCGAAACGAGAAACTGAACTTACTTCCAACCAACGTTCTTGTGCAGCTGAGAATACTTCAAAATCATAAGTCATTGCAGACGCGAAACCTGTATCGCCACCACATAAACGCAAAATACGGTAATGTAAACCTAATTTAGCTAATAAACCTTTTACATGGTCTACCATTTCATCTAATGCTTTTGCGGAATTATTTGGATGTTCGATGCGTACAATTTCAACTTTATCAAATTGGTGTAAACGATTTAAACCGCGAACGTGAGCACCGTAAGATCCCGCTTCACGACGAAAACAAGGCGTGTAACCCGTCATTTTGATAGAGAAATCTTCGTTTGGCAAAATTACATCTCTGTAAATATTTGTCAATGGTACTTCTGCAGTTGGTATTAAATATAAATCGTCTTCATTTACATAGTACATTTGACCTTCTTTGTCAGGCAATTGTCCAGTTCCGTAACCACTTGCTTCGTTCACAACTAAAGGCGGAATAAATTCTTCATAACCCGCTTTTTCAGCTTCATCCAAAAAGAAAGCGATCAAAGCACGTTGCAATTTAGCTCCTTTTCCTCTGTAAACGGGGAAACCAGCTCCCGTAATTTTTACTCCCAATTCAAAATCAATTAAATCGTATTTTTTAGTGATTTCCCAATGCGGTAAAGCTACACCATCAAAAATATGTTTGCTTCCAACTTCCTCGATTGTTTCGTTGTCTTCTTCATTTCGACCTTGTTTTACCAATTCGTTAGGAACGTTAGGTAATTGGTACATCAACAATTCAATGTCTTTTTCTAAAACCGTAATTGTTCCTTTTAAAATACTTTCTTTTTCTTTTAATTCAGAAGTTTTACTTTTGGCTTCATTCGCTTCTGCATTTTTCCCTTGTTGAAAAAGTTCGCCAATTGATTTTGCCATTTTATTCAATTCTGAAGAAATTCCTTCCAACTCAGTTTTGGTGCTTCTCCATTGTGCGTCCTTGTCAATAATTGCGTCTAAAATTGGAGCAGCATCGAAATGTCTTTTTTTAAGACCTTCAATGATTCCAGCTTTGTCGGTGCGAATGCGTTGTATTTCTAACATAATCTATGTGTTTCTTGTCTAATAAAGTAGGCAAAGTTAATTAAATATTGTTCAAAAAAAAAGCGATTCGCATAATTACGAATCGCTTTTAAAAAGTATGATTTTCGCTTACGCCTCAGTAGTCTCAAAAGGAACTATTGATACAAACGAACGATTTTCTTTTTTCTTACGGAATTCTACAACTCCATCAGTTAATGCAAACAAAGTATGGTCTTTTCCAATACCTACGTTTGTTCCAGGGTGGTGTTGTGTACCACGTTGACGAACGATAATGTTTCCTGCAATTGCAGCTTGTCCACCATAAATTTTCACGCCTAAACGTTTACTTTCTGATTCACGACCATTTTTCGAACTACCTGCTCCTTTTTTATGTGCCATTTTCTTTTAGTTTAATTCGTTATTACGCTTTAATAGCTGAAATTGTGATAGCAGTAAAAGATTGACGGTGACCGTTTTTCTTTCTGTATCCTTTTCTTCTATTTTTTCTAAAGACGATTACTTTATCACCTTTAACATGAGCTGTTACC
>JBKCGI010000079.1:0-16008 GCA_046303515.1 Flavobacteriia bacterium
GTATTAACTTAACTAAGTTTGCTCCTTCGCATAAGTTGTTGGTGAATTAATAAATTATATTTCTATTACTGAAAAGCTCGATCTGAATTGGTCGGGCTTTTTTGTTTTTAGTAATTGTGAAAAGTGATAATTTTTTTTGAAAGGATTTTACATGGCAGGAATTTTTGTTATATTTGAGAAATGAAGGATTATAAACTGAGACCTGGGCTTCAAAATGTGTTGAATAGGTCTTATATAGTTAGACCTTTAGTTAAGTTGGCGGACATTGTATGAAGACGACAAAATATTGAAAATGCAAAACAAGAAAATTCAAGTTCATAAGTTTTTAACTGAACTATTCGGGCGCGAAACTTCAACATTTGATTTGTTGGCAGTTATAATAAGCTCCGTTTTATTTGCTGGTTTGACAGTTCTAATTAAGTGGAATTCTGACTTTTCAATCCTTAAAAAAATTATACTGACAATTCTCGCACTTGACATTGCCGGTGGCGTTGTTGCGAACTTTACGAGAGGGACAAATAATTATTATGCTGAGTCATTACAAAAAAGATACTTGTTTGTTCTTTTTCATCTATTACAGCCATCAATTCTAATCTGGGTCTTTCCAAAAGAATTATTAGCGGTTTTGGGAGTATCGATATTTACTCTTATAAGCTCAATCATTGTATTGAATATAAAAAAGCATTATAATCAAAGAATAATTGCTGTAACACTTTTGCTTTTTACCTTAATTGTATCAACTCTTTTTAATTATACTGACCCATTTACAAAAATGATAATGCAGCTCTTTTCTATAAAACTCATTTTGGCATTTAGTGTAAATTGGGCTTCAACTGACAAAGAGTAAATGATTAATTTAAAAGTCATATCAGCTTTCATCGCATTACTAATATTGGTAAAAGGCTATTCCCAGAATATTACCAACCCTTTTGAAACTTTGAAAAAAAAGAGAGAAATTGTTTATGGCCTTGAAAATAGAAGAACTCATATTTATCAGCATCATACCGTTATCTATGGATTGTATTCAGGAATTAGTTTCGGAAAAAAACTCAGATTCAAAATAGGTATAAATGGAACTCCTTTTGAAATTGGAAAATTTGTTGATGAAAATGGGATAATAAAGAAAAATAGATTGTTTTTTGCCAGCTTAGGAGAAGAATTTGACTTTTACCAATATGAAAAATTTGGTATGTCAACGTATCTGCAAGCAGGGATTGGAAACAACTTATACAGACAGCTAAATCAAAACGGAACAGAAGTTGACAAAGGTAAGCAACTCATTATTCCGGTTGAAACTGGCTTGCATTTCAGTTATCACCTTTTGACGTATCTTAAACTTAAGTCTGGGTTTGGTTGGCGTTTTGTAGCCCCAAACAATTCAAGAGAGTTAAGTGGGTACTATGTAAAACTTGGACTTAGTTTTAATCTTAAAAAATTTAATGAAACAAGATCAGGTAATAAGACAACGACCCGCTAACAGCACCTACCCAAAAGTGGTAGTTCAGTGGTTAAGCCATGCTCCGTGCTTCTATCAAAGTTTATGCTTGGTTGACAGTGAAGTGTTTCGAAATCTCCACCTTAGGCTAGCACCAAACCGTTAGTCTTTGAACCTTCCCCAGCTTTCGAAAGCTTAAATTCCTTCTTATTAATTATGTTAATCGTAAAATAATGACCCAAAGAAATACAAAATCTGTATTTTTGTATAGAAATTTTTATCAATCTATGAAAAAACATATTCTTTTCGCTTTAATTTTATTCGGCACAACATCACTTTTCGCTCAATCAGTTGAAAAAGGGAGTATTCTCATAACACCCTATGCAGGTTTTCCTAACTTAACAAAAGTTTTGTTGAAATCCATTGACAGAGTATATGAAACTGAAGTGGATTCTAAAGGTCCATTTGGAATAAAGGCTGATTATTTGTTTAATGAAAAAATTAGTTTTGGAATTAATTTTATTTATAATTCAGCAAGTATATCTGGAAAAGTTGATTCCTTAACAAATGACATTATTGATACTACCTATAATATAAAAATTAATATGAATAGGTTTCGCTTTCATGCAAATGCCAAATATCATTTTTTTATTGGGGAGAAATTTGATTCTTATGTGGGATTAGGTTTCGGCTTAAATGCCAGGAGGTACACCATTGATACAGATTATCCGAATTTTGATAAACAAGGTTTGTTTGCAACATTAATCCCTATTTCTGGGAGGTTTGATGTTGGTGCGAATTTTTTTCTAGCTAAAAATATTGGTTTAAATCTCGAATTAGGAATTGGAGGTCCAGTTATTGTGACAGGAATATTTGTCAAAATACCCTAAAAAAGGTATTGTATTAAAAGTTCATCACCTATACTTTTGTCTTGTTTAAAATAATTCTAAATAAGAACTAGCAAAGCTAGTGATTTTAACAAGCGTTAGCGCAGTTATTTGCAAAAAAAAGAAAGCAATAAACTTCAACGTGGATTTTAGAATGTAAAATATTATAAGATGAAAAATATATATGTGATTTTAGCTTTAAGTTTGACTTTTACTTCTTGTAAAAAAGAAGGATGCACAGATGAAACTGCTTCAAATTTCAATAAAAATGCAAAGAAAGATGATGGTTCTTGTGTATATGATCCAGCTTATGTAGTACCAACAACTTATTCTTTTGCCGATGCTAATGGTGTTTCTACCGTGAGTTATTCTGGTCAAACAGAAAGATTAAATCAATTGCGTGAAATGGTTCTTTATATGAAATCAGGTACAAGCACCACTTTAGTTGGACAGCAATTAAAAGATATGTTTTCAAATGCAAATGGGAACGGAAATGGAGCCTTTACTTTCACCTCAACCAAACAGTTAAAAGACAAGTGTTTTGAATTGGATCAAACGATGTTTGAAAAATTTATGGATTCAATCGCTGTTTCAAGTGCTAGTTTTGGACAAGCAGCTGCGAACGGACAAGCAGGTGTGTTAACAACAGCTGACAGTAAAACTTATTTGTTTAATAGAAACGGTGTGGAATATCTTCAAATCATTGAAAAAGGATTAATGGGTGCAGTTTTCATGAATCAGGCTTTGAATTCTTATTTTTCGGAAGCAAAAATGAATGTAGATAACTCAAGTGTAGTTGCTGGAACAAATTATACAACAATGGAACATCATTGGGACGAAGCCTTTGGTTATTTTGGAGTAGATGTTACTTTTCCAACTGTTATTCCAACTGATTTTTGGGGTAAATATTCTAATTCTCAAAATGCTACTTTAGGTTCCAATAAAATTATGATGGATAACTTCTTGAAAGGAAGAGCCGCAATTGTAAATGATGTTTATGCCGATAGAGATGTTGCCATTGTAGAAATCAAAAAAATGTGGGAAAATGTTTCCGCTTATTCTGCGATGCAATATTTAACTGATGCGTCTTCCAGTTTTGGAACAGACCAAGCAAAATTTTTACATGTCGTATCTGAAGCATATGCCTTTACTTTATGTTTAAGATATGCTCCTTTAGACACAAGAAGATTGTCAAATGCTGAATTGGATGCTATTTTAGCTAAATTTGGTACAAACTTTTGGAATTTAACTTTATCAAAAATCAACGAAATTAAAGCGGATTTAGATGCGAAATATTAAAATAATAGCGTTTTTGTTTTTGAGTGTCCTTCTTGTAGCTGTTTCTTGCAAAGACAAGGACCCAAAACCTACAGACACCTTTGAGAAAAAGAATATTCTAACGAATCTAGCAGATAATTGGATTATTCCCTCTTACAATGAATTTAAAGGGAAAATCGAAACCTTGAGTGTTAGTTGGGTTAATTTTAAGTCTAGTGCAACACAATCAAATTTAATTGAGCTACAAAATGCGTGGAAGGAAAGTTATATCACTTTTCAAAAAGTAAAGTTCGTCGATTTTGGTCCTGCGATGGATAATGCATTTTCAGGTGCAATTGGTACTTTTCCAACAGATACGAGCGTAATTGAAGCAAACATTTCTGCAGGAACATACGATTTGGCAACGCTTTCAAATGTTTCAGCAATTGGTTTACCAGCGATGGATTATTTGTTTTTTGAAGTAAATGCTTTCACTAATTTACAAAATACAAACCGTCAACAATATGTGACTGATTTAATTTCAAAAATCACTACGGAAACAAATTACGTAGTAAATAATTGGTCAGCGTATCGCGCTACATTTGTTGATGGAACAGGAACTAGTTCAACAAGTCCATTTTCGCAATTAGTGAATGCTTTTTGCAAGGATTACGATTTGTTGAAAAATTCTAAAATTGGGATTCCATTAGGGAAACAAAGCCTTGGAATTCAGCGATTAGAATATTTAGAAGCACCTTATTCTAAAATTGGAAAAGAATTAATAATTGAAAACTTCAAAACGTTTCAATCAATTTACACCGGTTTAGAGGGAATTGGTTTCGACGATTATTTAATTGCTTTGGAAAAATCAAGTTTAAATTCAACAATCAATACACGTTTGGATTTTATGATTTCCGAACCACAATCTTGGACAACCGATTTGGAAAATATGATGGTAAATTCCACTCAAACGGTAGATGATTATTACACTTACGTACAAAATTCTCTGGTTTATTTAAAAACCGATATGACATCAGCATTTGGAATTATGATTACATATCAGGATACTGATGGGGATTAGTTTATAGTTCGTAGTTTATAGTTCGTAGTTAGTAATCGTAAGTCTTGTTGATTGAGCGTCTTGTGCTGAGCCAGTCGCAAAGTATTGAGCATGCCGAAATGAAGTAAGTCGAAAGCAACTTTTTAATATGAATTCCAAGGTAGAAAATCTATTTTTCAAGCAAGTTAACATTGCTCCATTGGTGGTTTTTAGAATCATTTTTGGAGCTTTAATGCTATTTGGAGTTTTAAGATTTATTTCAAAAGGTTGGGTGGCAGAATTGTACATCAATCCACAATTTCATTTTACATTTTACGGTTTTGATTGGATAAAAGTTTTGCCAGGAAATTGGATGTATTTGCCTTTTATTCTGATGTTTTTTGCCAGTATTGGAATACTACTCGGCGCGTTTTACCGCATAGCTTCAATTTTGTTTTTTGTTTGTTTTACTTATGTTGAACTATTAGATAAGTCTTTTTACCTCAACCATTATTATTTTGTTAGTTTAATTGCTTTTTTGCTAATTTTTCTTCCTGCTAATAGATGTTTTTCGCTTGATGCAGCTCGAAAACTTGAAATTCAGAGCAAAGAAGTTTCTTTTTGGACCATTTGGATCATTCGTTTTCAATTAGGAATTGTATATTGGTTTGCTGGATACGCCAAATTAAATTCGGATTGGCTTTTCGAAGCTCAACCTCTAAAAATTTGGTTGCAAGCCTATCGCGATTTACCAATAGTTGGAAGTTTATTTGCCACAAGTTTTTTAGCTTTTGCTTTTTCGTGGTTTGGTTGTATCTACGATTTAACAATTCCTTTTTTCTTAAGTACTCAAAAAACTAGAAAATACGCCTATTTTGTAGTAATTGTTTTTCATTTGGTGACGTGGTTGTTATTTCCAATTGGTGTTTTTCCTTGGGTAATGATTTTTTCGACTTTGATCTTTTTCTCTGCGGAATTCCATCAAAGAATCTTGAATTTTCTACAAAAATGGATTCCATTTCGAGCTGGAAATCAAACCGAAAGTAGGGATAATAGGTTTTCTAAAAAATTAATTATTAGTTTGTTATCTATTTACATAGGTTTTCAAATACTCTTTCCTTTTCGTTATTTACTGTATCCTGGAAATTTGTATTGGTCGGAAGTAGGAATGCGTTTTTCTTGGCGCGTGATGTTGATGCACAAAGAAGGAAGTGCCACTTTTTATGTGAAAGATAGAACCAATGGTCGAGAAATTGAAATCAATAATTTAGATTATTTAACGGCAACTCAGCAAGATCAAATGGCAACACAACCCGATTTTATTTTGCAATATGCTGATTTTTTGAGAGATAAATATCAAGATACAACATTTTTGTTTTCAGATCAAACCTATCACCTTCAAAACCCTAGTGTTCACGCTTCGATTTTTGTGAGTTTGAATGGAAGACCAAGTCAACAATTTGTGACAAAAAAGCAGGATTTAACACAAATAAAGAATAATTTAGCGCCCCGAACATGGTTAGAGCCTTTTTGATATGTGTAAGTTTTTGTTTTGTAAATCAGCTGTTTTCGCAACTGGATGGAATTGTTGTGGATCAAAATAAGGAAAAAATTTACCATGTTTTGGTTACAAATGGCAAGGAAAAAGTATATACAGATTTTGGCGGGAAATTTATTTTAGTTCAAAAATTGGCTGATTCTTTAACGTTTTTTCATCCTGAATTTGAACAAAAAACAGTAACAATCGATGAGTTATTTATTTCAAATTCGCAAGTAACTCTAAAGAAGTTGCAACAATTAGACGAAATCAAAGTCATCCAAAAAAGAAATAATTTGTTTGATATTGGTTATTTACCGCCAGTACGAGGTGTTCAAATTGCCACGGGAACAAGCTCGATCATTCAAACTGAAAGTCAAAATGGTGCAAAATCTACGGGAAATCCAAGAGAATTGTTTGCCAAAGTGCCAGGTTTGAATATTTGGGAAAGTGACGGCGCTGGAATCCAAATGGGAGTAGGAGGGAGAGGACTTTCACCAAATCGAGCGGCAAATTTCAATACACGTCAAAATGGTTATGACATCAGCGCAGATGCCTTGGGATATCCAGAAAGTTATTACACGCCACCTTTAGAAGCACTTTCGCAGATTGAAATTATTCGGGGATCGGCTTCCTTGCAATATGGAACACAATTTGGCGGGTTGATGAATTTTGTGATCAAAGATCCCGTTAAAAATTCACCTTTTGAGTTTACATCAAGAAATACGCTGGGAAGTTTTGGTTATTTTGGAACTTTCAATCGCATTAGCGGAACAGCAAAACGCTTCGCATATCAAGTGTATCACCAATTGAAAAAAGGTGATGGATACCGTTTGAATAGTGAATTTCTACAACATCAATTTTTTGCTCAATTGGGCTATTACATCAACGAAAAACAACATATTCGATTGGAATATACTGGAATGAAGTATGATTCACAGCAAGCGGGTGGTTTAACGGATGTTATGTTTCTTCAAGATCCAAAACAAAGTATTCGTGAACGTAATTGGTTTGAGGTGAATTGGAACATTTTGGCTTTGCATTATGATTTTGAGATTTCAAAAAAATCTTTGTTTAATGTGCGAGCTTTTGGAATGAATTCAAATCGCTATTCGATAGGCTTTTTGGGGAAAATCAATCAGGCAGATTTGGGTGGAAATAGAGAATTGATTGCAGGGGATTTTAAAAACGCTGGACTTGAGGCTCGCTTTTTAAAAAAATACAATCTTTTTCGAACAAAACCAAAAGGCGAAAAAGCATTCTACACAAATGGGGCTTTTTTAACAGGAGCCCGCTACTATCAAGGTATTACAAGTTCATTGCAAGGATTAGCTAGTGATAGTTCAGACGCAAATTTTACATTTTTGAATCCAAAAAATTTAGAGTATTCTCACTACGATTTTCCTTCTCAAAACATTTCCTTTTTTATGGAAAATATCTGGTTTTTTGGTCCAAAATTTACGGCAAACGCTGGTTTTCGCTTGGATTACATTCAAAGTGCTTCGCAAGGCTTTTATAAAAAATATTCTATTCATCCTTTAAACAACGATACGCTTGGAATTTACCAAATCAGTGATACCAATTCCTTAAAAAGAACAGTTCCTTTGTTCGGAGCTGGAATGTCTTATCGACCTTCAAAATTCACTTCCATTTACGGAAATTTTTGCTTGAATTACCGTGCGGTCAATTTCAACGATATTCGAGTAAGCAATCCAAATGTAATTGTGGATACCTTAATCAAGGATGAATTTGGTTCTACAACTGAAATTGGTTTTCGAGGAGCTGTAAAGCCTTATTTGTATGTTGATGTGGCTTTATTTCATCTTTTTTACGGAAATAAAATTGGCCTCGCTCCTGAACCAAATGGCGTTAATAAAATCCGAACAAATATTGGAGATGCACGAAATTATGGAGTAGAAGCTTTCGCGGAAATGGATTTTTTCAAGGCGTTTAATGATTCAGCTAAAAATTCTTTGTCGGCATTTGTAAACTTTTCCTACATCAAAGCGACTTATATTCGTTCCAAAGAAAGCAATTTTATTGGTAAAGATGTGGAATATGTGAGCCCGATTATGTTGCGCTCAGGAATCAAATTCAAAACAAAACGATTCACAACTCAAATTCAATTTTCTTACAACAGTGGACAATATTCTGATGCTTCCAATGCTGTTGAAGCGAGTGGCGATGCTGTAATTGGTTTTATTCCAGCATATTCGGTGATGGATTTTTCAGTCAGATACGAATTTAAAAAATGGTTTCAGGCAGAAGCTGGAGTAAATAATGTTTTAAATGCGAAATATTATACGAGGAGAGCAACCGCATATCCAGGACCTGGAATTTTACCTTCTGATGGAAGAAGTTTTTATGTGACTTTGCAGTATAAGTTTAGGAAATAAAATACGATTTTCGCTTAAAATAAATACTTCAAAATTTATGTTGTTTGTTATCCAATAATTCTTAATTTTAAAGGAGCATATTTGGTTTTTAATTATAGAAAATCATATAATAAATTATTGAACGAATAATGGAAACAACAAAACAATTTTACGACGCTTACAAGGAAGCTAGAACACGTTTGGCACTTGTTTTGGAAAAAGTAACAGCACAGGATTTAACCAAAAGATTAGAGCCAAGTCCAAATAGTCTTGGTTTTTTGATGCGACACATTGGCGACGTTGAATTATTGTTCTCTAAAAACGTATTTAAAAATGAATCGGTTCAGGTGAAAGCGCAAACAGTGATTGATCAAAAAGATTCGGGAGAATGGAGTGATTTGGAAGAATTATCCAGATATTTAGAAGACTCTTTTGAAACTATTTTGTCAACTATTGCGCAACAAGACGATGATTCTTGGGAGGAAATGATTACAACAAAAGAATTTGGCACAAAAAGTAAAGCTGAAGCCTTTGGAAGAATTATTTCCCACACTGCTTATCACGCTGGACAAATGTCTCTGATTTTAAAATATGGGAAATGAAGTTTTTTTTGTGTCTTGAATATTAGATAAATTGATTTTATTTACCATACAACTTTTTGCGTAGCCAAAATGCTACATTCACCATGATAATCAAGGCTGGTACTTCAACTAATGGCCCTATTACACCAGCAAAGGCTTGTCCAGAATTGATTCCAAAAACTCCGATTGAAACAGCGATTGCTAACTCAAAATTATTACCCGAAGCGGTAAAAGAAAGCGCGGCGTTGTCTTCGTAGTTTGCACCAGCAAATTTTCCAGTAAGGAACATGATTAAAAACATGACAGCAAAGAAAATAACTAAAGGCAAAGCAATTTTTAAGACATCCAAAGGAATTGAAACGATCATATTTCCTTTTAGTGCGAACATGACGACGATTGTAAACAACAATGCACTCAAGGTAATGGGCGATATTTTGGGTATAAAAATCGTATTTAACCATTCTTCACCTTTTGTTTTGAGAATCAGCATTCTACTGATCACTGCAAGTGCGAATGGGATTCCGAGATAAATCCCCACTGTTTGAGAGACTTCCAGAATGGTGATATCGATTGTTAAAGCCTTGATTCCAAAAAGCGGAAGCATTATTTCTAAGTAAAAATAGGCATAAAGACTAAAAAAACCTACCTGTAATAGACTGTTGACACCAACTAATCCAGCAACTAATTCTCGGTTTCCTTCTGCTAATTCATTCCATACAATAACCATTGCGATGCAGGGTGCAAGCCCAATTACTATCAATCCAGTCATGTAATCAGGATAGTCCTTTAAAAATATAATTGCCAATGAAAACATTAAAAATGGCCCCACAATCCAAGTGATAAAAAAGGACAAGAAAAGCAATTTTGGTTTAGCGAATATTTTTGGAATTTTAGAAAACTTCACTTTTACGAGTGGAGGATACATCATCAGTATTAAACCAATTGCGAGCGGAATATTTGTAGTTCCATTTGAAAAAGAATTGATGAAATCATCCGCTGATGGAATAAAATATCCCAAAGAAATTCCTATTCCCATGGCAAGAAAAATCCAAAGGGTTAAATAGCGGTCTAAAAAACTTAATTTTTTACGTTCATGAGTGGGAGTGCAATTTCCGGCTGTCATTTTTTATGATTATTTAATTAGTGAAAATACATATAGCGTCTCTATGGCAATTTGATTCGAGCGTTCCAAATATTTTTCAGCTTGCAGAGGAGTTCCATCAAACGCTTTTGGGTCGTCATAAGTTGTTCCAATTCGCAACTCCACACCAGGAATGAAAGGACAATTCTCTTCCGCATCAGAACAAGTCATGATTGCTGCAAAATGATTATTTGGATTCATTGGGGCATTATACACTTTTGAAAAGCAAGTTGTTGACTCTTTATCTCCAAATTTCACGGAGTATTTTGGATTCTGACTTTGTGTTTCAGCTTCAATTTCAAATCCAGTTTCTTTTAAGGCTTGAATTGCATTTGGATTAAATGCGGTAGCTTCTGTTCCTCCTGAAAAAGTATGAACGTCTTGAATTCCATAATATGCCGCTGCTACTGCCGACCAAACTTGCCCAAAATGACTTCTACGAGAATTATGTGTACAAACGTAAATCAAATTCACGGGCAATTGTTGCTCTTTTTTTACTTGAATGTAGTTTGCAATTTTTTCTAAAAGTGCTTTTCGATCTGCAGAAATGCTATCAAATTGTGTGATTAAGTTATCACAATGAGTTTTAATTTTGTCGTACATCTTTAATCTCAAACTTTTAACCTTAAACTTTTAACTTTTAACCTTAAACTTTAAACTACTAACAACATCCTCCTCCAGGCGTGCAACAAGCTCCTTTATCACCTCCGATCTCAGAAAGTTTAATTTTTTGTTTTTCTGCAGGAATTCCGCATGAATCTTGTGCCAAGCAAGCAGTTTCTTTATTTGTTAATTGAAAATTAACTCCGTTGTAGTTTAAGCCAAATTTTCCGATTGTTTCGCTTTGGTATTCTACCTCAATTTCTAAAGAATCATCAATATGTAAAACCTTTTCTGATAATTCAATGATGTTTAGTAATTTACTTGGCGTTAATCTGTGGTCGTAATCTCTAGCTTCCCACAATTGGAAATTTACAACTTTTTCTTCTCTGACAGTTCCACCGCAATCGATAAAGTTTTTGGTAATAATACCAACTTCCGTGATGTGAAAATGAACAGGTACAAATGATTTGTTTGGTAATTCGAAAATTACGGCATCTAAGTTTGTTAGGATTGATTTAATTTCTGTTAATTTCATGATTTCTTTTTTTAAGTTAATTTTATTGACATTTTTTACTCACAACAGGAGTTTCCATTTTTATTTATTTTAAATAGACCAATTGATTCACTGATTTTTGTGATTGTTTCTGTATTGATACAGTAACAAATGGTATTTCCTTCAATAGAACCTTTTATGATTTGTGCGTTTTTCAATTCTTTCAAATGTTGTGAAATTGTTGGTTGCGAGAGTGGTAATTCATTTACAATGTCACCACAAATACACGATTCCTGTTTCAATAGAAATTCTACAATTGCTATTCGAGCGGGATGCCCCAAGGCTTTAAAAACATTCGCTAAATCATTTTGTGCGTCTGAAAAGTAAGCTGATTTTGTAATTCCCATTAATTGTTTTATATTTATATTGCAATATTACGATAAAGTTTTGAATTAAGTGTTATTTTATGATTATTTTTGTAAAAAAAATAAATTTGAATCAAGTTGAGTTAGGCTTAAGGGAAAACTGGAAACAATTTACACTCTTAGTAATTGTTAATGCCTTTGTAGGGGGAATGGTAGGAATGGAGCGTTCCATTTTGCCAAAACTTGCTGAAAATGAATTTCATATTGCAGCTAATTCAGCGATTTTATCGTTTATTGTAGTTTTCGGAATTACAAAAGCACTAACTAATTATTTTACCGGTACACTTGCAAATCGATTTGGACGGAAAAATCTTCTCATTTTAGGGTGGCTTTTTGCGATTCCAATTCCATTTATAATGATTTATGCGAATAATTGGAATTGGATTGTTTTTGCAAATGTGTTGCTAGGAATTAATCAAGGATTAGCTTGGTCGAGCACTGTTGTTATGAAAATTGACTTGGTAGGTGAAAAGCAACGTGGTTTTGCAATGGGCCTAAATGAATTTGCGGGTTACATCGCCGTAGCTTTAGTTGCATTTTTATCAGGATACATCGCAAGTGAATACGGAATTCGACCTTATCCCTTTTATATCGGTATGGTATTGGTTATTTTAGGATTAATGACGAGTATATTTTTTGTAAAAGATACACGTTCCTTTGTTAACTTGGAAAAAGTTAATAGCGTTGTTCCTAAATTGAAGAACATTTTTTGGGAAACAACATGGAAGCATAAAATCTTAGGGTCCGTCACCCAAGCCGGATTGGTAAATAATTTAAATGACGGAATGGTTTGGGGAATTTTTCCAATCATTTTAGCACAACGTAATTTTAACCTCGTCGAAATTGGAATGATAACCGCAATTTACCCTGCAGTTTGGGGCTTGGGTCAACTTTTTACGGGTAAAATGGCTGATAAATATCCCAAAAAGAATTTATTGTTCGTTGGGATGTTCATGCAAGCCTTAGCTTTATTTGCTTTCTTTTTTGCGGAAACATTACCCGTTTTTGTAATTCTTTCGATAGCTTTGGGTTTTGGAACTGCATTGGTTTATCCTACTTTTTTGGCAACAATAGCAGAAAATACGCATCCAGAAGATCGCGCCAAAAGTGTTGGTGTTTTTCGCTTGTGGAGAGATTTAGGTTACGCCATTGGTGCAATCCTAACAGGAATTATTGCTGATTTGTTTAATTTGAATGCAGCTATTTTATTTATCGCCCTTGTGACTTTATTTTCGTCTTTTGTTCTTTTAGTTAGAATGAAAAAATAGATTTATCCACTTCTACGCTTAAATATTTTATTTTTGTTACGTAATTCAAATTCAAACCACATGTTACTTTCAGTCCATCCTAAACTTCCAATGCGAAATAAATCAAAGACTAGAGATTTTTATGTTCAACATTTAGGATTTCAGGATATTTCAGTACATGATTACGATGGTTATTTAATTCTAAAAAGAGATGAGGTAGAAATCCATTTTTTTGAGCACAAATCGCTGAATCCGAAAGAAAATTATGGCCAAGTTTATATTCGAGTACATGATATTGAAACTTTTTACCAAGAATTAATTCAAAAAAACGCGCCAATTCATCCCAATGGTCACTTGCACATCACAGCTTGGGGACAAAAAGAGTTTTCGATGTTAGATTCTGACTTTAATTTATTGACATTTGGGGAAGAGATTTAATTCATAATATCGATAAAAATATGATTTACATTTTTCGGAATTTATTTAAAGATGTCAATCAATATTAACTGAGTGCAGTAAAAATAAACAAGTCTAGCTTAATTTAAGCATCGACAAGGTAAATTTGGTTTTCAATATGTTTAGTAATGAATTGGTTTTATTCCAAGGTCTTGAGTAATAAATTTTTCTAATTAATTTATTATATTTATAGCCTCAATGAGGTACGCTATAACATTATTATTTTTTCAACTTGCATTAATTCATTTTGTAAGCGCACAAAAAGATTCAAAACTTGATTCTTTAAATCAGGCATACAAACAGGTGACGAAAGAAACCCAAAAAGTAGATTTATGTATCGAAATCTATTCGTTTTACAATAACAAGAATACCGATTCTGCAATAAAATATGTCAATAAAGCATATTATTTGTCAGAAAAAATCAATTATTTAGAAGGAAAAATAAAAGCGTCAGGAAATTTAGGGAACATTTATTATTATTTAGGTGAGGATGGAAAAGCTTTAAGATATTATTTGAAATCTAAGTATTTAATTGAGCAATACGAAGCCAAAAATGGTCCAAGTAAATTTACGAAAGAACAATTTTCTAAGAATTTCAACAATTTAGGAACGATTTACTTAAGTCAAGGGGAATATCAAAAGGCAGAAATTTTTTTTAGAAAATCGATCAAGATTGATTTGGAAAACAACAATGAACTTTCAGCTGCGCACAGTTACAATAATATCGGCACGATTAAAGAACATGAAAACAAGTACGATGAAGCCTTAAAAAATTATAAAATAGCTTTAACGTATAAAATCAAGGCAAAAGATAGTTTGGGCATTCCTTCCACATTAATCAATATTGGTGTGTTGAAAATGAACGAAAAGAACTTTCCTGAAGCGACGGATTACTTCAACAGATCTATAGGTTTTTGTTTGAAAAGCAACAATTTAAATGATTTAACCTTGTCTTATATCAATTTTGGGGATATGTATTTCCTGAAACACGATTACCAAAAAGCAAACGAGTTTTATTTCAAAGGAATTGAAATTTGCCAAAAGCAAAAATACCTGCCTTATTTGAGTTATGCATACGAAAGTGTGGCCTTGACATATTCTAAAATTGGAGATTTCAATAAGGCATACGATTACCGCATTTTGTTGGCAGAAACGAAAGACAAGATTTATTCCGAGGACAATACACGTTTGATTAAGGAAATGCAAACGAAGTTTGAAACTAGCAAAAAAGAAAAGGCGATCAAATTATTAAAGAAAGACAAGCAGTTGCAAGATATAGAAATTCAAACTAGCCGAAAAGTGCTGGTTTTTATTGTTTTGCTATTGATTTTAAGTGCTTTTTTCCTGTTTTACGCTTATAGAAACTCCAAGCAGAAAAAGAAAATTTATTCCGAAATCAACGATAAAAACGAAAAATTAGAAGCCGCTTACAAAATTGTAGAAGAAAAACAAAATGAAATTCTAGATTCCATTAAATACGCTAAACGTATTCAATCGGCGATTTTACCTCCACCTAAGTTGGTGAAAGAGTTTTTCAAGGATTCTTTTATTTTGTATAAACCGAAAGACATTGTGGCGGGCGACTTTTATTGGTTTGAAGTCATTGACGAAATGATCTTTTTTGCAGCAGCTGATTGCACGGGACACGGTGTGCCAGGAGCAATGGTTTCTGTGGTATGCAATAATGGCTTGAACCGTGCAATTCGCGAATTTGGTTTAACAGATCCTGGTGCGATTTTAGATAAAACACGAGAAATTGTCATCCAAGAGTTTGAAAAATCAGAAGAAGAAATGAAAGATGGAATGGACGTTTCCTTGTGTGTTTTGGATTTGAAAAACAAAGCCTTGACATGGGCTGGAGCCAATAACCCCTTGTGGATTTTGCGTAATAAGGAAATTATCGAATTCAAGCCAAATAAGCAACCTATCGGACGTTATTTAACTTCCTTGCCTTTCACTAGTCACACTATCCAGTTGGAAGAACACGACGAAATCTACATTTTTACAGATGGTTTTCAAGACCAATTTGGTGGAGAGCATGAAAAGAAATTTAAAGTTTCTCAGATGCGTAAATTGCTACTGGCTTCAACATCTTTAACCATGGAAAAAAAACGTACAGAAATTGATCATACTTTTGAGGCTTGGAAAGGTAGTTTACAACAAGTGGATGATGTGTGTATGATTGGAGTGAGGATTTAGATTTTTTGAGAAAAGGAGATTTCACACCTTCCTCTCAGGATTCTTTTTCACAAAACTAGACCAAGAATTTGTCCCACTTTTGTTATGTTCTCCGATTCCTTTCGAGAAATGGTGACACAAAGCGACAGCCAAACCATCCGTGGCATCCAATAATTTAGGAATTTCCTTGAATTTCAATAAACTTTGCAACATGGCAGCAACTTGTTCTTTGGAGGCGTTTCCGTTGCCTGTTACAGCTTGTTTGATCCTTCTTGGTGTATATTCTTCAAAGGGCATATTGTTATTGATGGCAGCAGCGATGGCAACTCCTTGTGCACGACCTAATTTCAACAT
>JBKCGI010000080.1:0-12822 GCA_046303515.1 Flavobacteriia bacterium
GGGAAAACCATTTACAAGATAAATTTTTCAAAAATAACAGTTGGGGGCATCCAGACAATCACCTTTTTGAAAAGATATTATTGGATGACAAAAAAATCCATAAAAACATTTTGAAACCGAAATTAGATATTTTTTTAACAATTAGTACACATGGTCCATTTCAAATACCGAATCAAGAAAAATATAAAAAGGACTTACTTGCTGACTTAAAGTCCAATAAAATAAAATCTAACTACCATTCTACCATTAAAAAAAATCTAGAAGCTTTTTCAACATACCGCTTTACAGATGAAAATTTAAGGAAATATTTTGCCGAAGTTAAAAAAAATCCAGCCTACAAAAACACGATATTTTTTATCGTGGGAGATCATGGATCGGAAGTACATTCAGAAAATGAACTAACAAAACTTGTAGTTCCTTTGCTCATCGTGAGTGATTTAATCAAAAAACCACAAAAATTTGAGGCATTGTCCAGCCATTTAGATGTCTTACCTTCAGTATTAAGTCTTTTGCATAAAAATTACAGTATTGAGATTCCAAAAATGGTTTCATTTATGGGGAAAGGATTAAGACTTAAGCCACATTTTGAAAGTGATTTGCATCAAGCTGTTGCCACAATTAATTATAAAAATGATGTTTTAGTATACGGAAATTATTATTTCTACTATAATCAACTTTTTCAAATTCAGAAAAATTTAAAATTAAAAGCAATTCAAAATGACAAATTATCAAATGATTTAAGGCAAAAACTCAAGCGCTATGATGAAATAAGTTATTATTGTTACACACAAAACAAGTTAATTAATGCAGAAAGGACAATTAACGATTTAGTAATTAAACCAATAATTAATTCAAAGGATGAATTCATCAACATTGTGAAAGAATACAATTTCAAAGAAAAAATGTCAAATTTTAAAATTGAAATCACTTTTGATTATTATTTAAACAAGGAAAAGGACATAGAAAATATTCCTTCTTATGTAACAACATTGAACGATAAGGATTCTATAATTAATTGGAAAGGCACGCCAGCTAAATTGAACCAAAAATTCAAAAAAGGATGGAATCAAATGAAATATACCATCATGTTAGATGAATCTATCTTACAAAATAAAAACAACTTAAATTTAGGTCACTATATCTACAATTATAAAAAAATTGGAATCAAAAAGAGAAATGTAAAATATAAAAGCTACAAAAATATTTAGTACCAACTTTTTTTGTAATTTTGTACTTTTTTTCATAAAAAATTCGATACATGAGTAAAATGAAACTTTCTGAGTTTGACTTCACCTTACCTGAAGAACTAATCGCAGAATATCCACACGATCACAGAGACGAGGCAAAATTGATGGTTATCCATCGTAAAACAGGAAAAATCGAACACAAATTGTTCAAAGACATTATCAATTACTTTAATGAAGGTGATGTGATGATCATGAATGATACAAAGGTTTTTCCCGCTAGAATGTACGGAAACAAAGAAAAAACAGGTGCTAAAATCGAAGTTTTCTTATTGAGAGAATTAAACCGCGAAAGTTTATTGTGGGATGTTTTAGTTGATCCAGCTCGTAAAATTAGAATTGGAAATAAATTATATTTCACTGAAGATGACTCACTTGTAGCTGAAGTAATTGATAACACAACATCTCGAGGAAGAACTTTACGTTTCTTATTTGATGGACCTTACGAAGATTTTAAAGCGAAAATCACAGAGTTAGGTGAAACGCCACTTCCAAAATACATCAAACGAAAAGTTGAACCACAAGACGAAGAAAGATACCAAACAATTTTCGCTGCCAATGAAGGAGCTGTAGCTGCACCAACTGCAGGATTGCACTTTTCTCGCGAACTTTTGAAACGATTAGAGTTGAAAGGAATCAATTTTGCAAAATTAACTTTGCACACAGGTTTAGGAACATTTAGAACTGTTGAAGTAGAAGATTTAACGAAACACAAAATGGACTCTGAGCAAGTAATCATTAATCAAAAATGTGTTGAAATAGTTAACAAAGCGAAAGAAAACAAGAAAAAGATTTGTGCTATTGGAACAACATCCATGCGAGCTATTGAAACATCTGTTTCTACTGATGGAACTTTAAAAACTTTTGATGGTTGGACAAATAAATTCATTTATCCTCCTTATGATTTTTCTATCGCGGATGCTTTAGTTACAAATTTCCATACGCCTCTTTCAACTTTATTGATGATGATTTCTGCTTTTGCTGGTCATGATTTAATGGTTGAAGCTTACCAAACTGCAATTAAAGAAAAATACAAATTCTATTCGTATGGCGATGCCATGTTGATTTTGTAATTTCAAAAATATAAGTTACTTTTAACGAGTCAGTTTTTTAATTGACTCGTTTTTTTATAGCACAAAAATCGCTGAATGAAAATATTCAAAAAAATACTATTCTTTTTTTCAATTGTAATTATGATTGGAGGATTGTTAGTAGTTTTTGGATTTTACACACATCCATCTTTTATGGAACAGCAATTTGAAAACATTGGAATTTCAAAAACTAAAACTAATTTCTTGCACTTTAACTTCAATACAGAAAAAAAATGCGAGGAATATGAAGCAATTTCTCCTAAATTAAACGACAAATATTTTGATTATATTTGGAATTCAGCTTACCAAAAATTTGGAGAAGTAGTGAAATCTAAAGATGAAATCAGAGCGTATTACAAACAAAAAAAGTTATTTTTAGTCGACAGCTCAAAGTTATATGTGGTTGATTCATTGTTCTACAGCTATGCTTTCCTGACTAAAGATGCAAAAATACTATTGGAAGATATTGGTGCTAAATTTCAAGAAAAGTTAAAGCACACCACACTTTCTGAAACACGAATTCTGGTAACTTCTTTATTAAGAACAGAATACAGCGTGAAGCGATTAAGAAGAAGAAATAGAAATTCTGTGCGCATCAGTTCACATTTACATGGAACAACCTTCGATTTGGCACATAATGAATTTGTCGCTCCAAAAACTTTAGAGGCGCATGAAATTGATTATTTAAAAGAAATATTAGCCCTGACGCTCAAGGAATTACGAGAAGAAAATCGTTGTTTTGTGACTTACGAATACAATCAAGCTTGTTTTCATGTGGTAAATCGAAATATTTCCTTAGCTCATTTTGAAAATCCAAGTCAAGAAAAAACTACTAACTTCTAACTTTAAACTTTAAACTATCTAATGGCTAAAATAAAATCAGCATTTTTTTGTCAAAATTGTGGATATCAAACTCCAAAATGGTTAGGGAAATGTCCTTCTTGCACAGAATGGAATACTTTTGTGGAGGAGGTTGTTGAGAAAAATCTATCTCAATTGGTAGCTTTTTCAACTAACACGGGACGTACAGCAAAATCACAAGTTTTACAAGAAATTGAACATACGGCACAAACACGAATTGTTTTACAAGACAAAGAATTAAACCGTGTTTTGGGAGATGGAATGGTTCCTGGATCCTTGATTTTATTTGGCGGTGAGCCTGGTATTGGAAAATCAACTTTGCTTCTGCAATTGGCAATTTTAGAAAAAAATTTACGTGTTTTGTATGTTTCTGGAGAAGAAAGTGACCAACAAATCAAAATGCGAGCAGACAGAATTGGTCACCAAAACGAAAGTTGCTACATTTTAACTGAAACAAATCTTCAAAATATATTTTTACAAGCAGAGGAAATTCAACCGCAATTGCTCGTAATTGATTCTATTCAAACTTTACACAGTAACCAAATTGAAAGTTCGCCAGGAAGTATTTCTCAAGTACGAGAATGTACTTCTCAGTTGTTACGTTACGCTAAATTATCCGATGTTCCCGTGTTTTTAATTGGTCACATCACCAAAGAAGGAGCTTTAGCTGGACCAAAAGTCTTGGAACACATGGTTGACGTCGTTTTGCAATTTGAAGGAGATCGAAATCATTTTTACAGATTATTGCGCACCATTAAAAACCGTTTTGGTAGCACCAATGAACTAGGCATTTACGAAATGCAAGGCTCAGGTTTGAGACAGGTTGAAAATCCATCTGAAATTTTAATTACGAATACTGATTCAGACTTAAGTGGTATTGCAATTGCCTCTACCTTAGAAGGAGCAAGACCATTATTGATAGAAGTTCAAGCTTTGGTAAGTTCAGCAGCATACGGCACACCTCAGCGCTCAAGCACGGGATTTGATGCCAAAAGATTAAATATGCTCTTAGCTGTTTTGGAAAAAAGATGTGGATTTAAATTGGGAGCAAAAGACGTTTTCCTAAATATAGCCGGTGGAATTAAAGTGGACGATCCAGCAATAGACTTGGCAGTTGTAGCGGCGATTATGTCATCGAACGCTGATTTACCTATTCATTCCAAATCAGCCTTTGCAGCAGAAGTAGGATTATCTGGAGAAATTAGACCTGTGAATCGCATTGAGCAACGCATTTCTGAGGCAGAAAAACTTGGCTTTGATTCGATTATCATTTCTAAATACAACAAAGGTGTTTCTCAAGACAATTACAAAATAAAAATTATTCCTTGTGGCGTTATTACCGAGGTGATTAAAACATTATTTGCCTAACCAATATTCATTCACAAACACATTTTAACGATTAATTACAGTTATTTACTCATGTACGTAAGTTTTTGAACAATTAATTGAAATTATTTTTTAAATTTGGAGGACGAGGACACAAAAATGTCCAAGTTTCAAATTATCATTTATGAAAAAATTTTTATTCTTTTTATCATTAAGTTGTTTTGCTTTATTAGGATATTCTCAAAATGTGAATATACCAGATGTTAATCTAAAAGCATATCTGGTTGGAAATTCTTTAATAAATACCAATCTTGATTCTGAAATTCAAGTTTCAGAGGCCAATGCATATAATGGTAGAATTAATTTCTCAAGTTACGGCGTTTCTGATGTTACGGGACTTGAAGCATTCACTTCACTAAGCGCTTTGAATTGTTCTTATAACTCGATTACCAATTTAGATTTGAGTTTACTTACTAGTTTAGTTGTATTAGAATGTAACAACAATTCCCTTACAACTCTTGATTTAAGTTTATTACCAAATCTTGACACCGTGGCATGCCAAAATAACGCACTTACGACTTTAAACCTTGCAAACGGCAACAATACTGGTATTTCATATTTCAATTCATTAGTCAATTCAACTCTTGCTTGTATCAAAGTTGATGATGCAGTTTATTCACAAACAAATTGGACCTTCATTGACGGCACTTCTGCATTTGTATCCAAAGTTGACCTAATTTCAAACGTAACTGTTTGTGGGAATTACACACTTCCTGCCTTAACTGTAGGGGATTATTACACAGGAATTGGAGGCACCGGATCAATGCTATTTGCTGGAAACACAATCAACACTTCACAAACGATATACATTTACAAGTCTAACGGTTCCTGCTTTGATGAAAGCAGTTTTGTCGTAACTGTAAACCCTTTACCAGCGGTTGATGCAGGTTTTGACCAAAGCTACTGCGGAAATACATCAATTGTACTTTCTGGTACCGGCGCACAAACATATGCTTGGGATAATGGTTTGTTGGATAATGTTCCTTTTTCGATTTCAAGCACAACAACTTTCACTGTAACCGGTTCAGATGCTAATGGTTGTCAAAACACAGATCAAATAAATGTCACAATCAATCCTCTTCCAATTGTCTCTGCAGGAAATGACACGTCAATTTGCTTAAATTCTGCAGTAACCTTAGGAGGAACAGGAGCTTTCACATACAATTGGGACAATGGAGTTTCTGATGGAATTGCCTTTACACCTACTTTCACTTCAACATATGTTTTAACTGGAACTGACATGAATTCTTGCTCCGCAAACGATACAGTTGTCGTTACTGTTAATGCTCTTCCTAGTGTTGATGCTGGCGTGAATCTTACAATTTGCGAAAACGACTCCATTCAATTTAATGCAACTGGAGCAACTGTATATTCATGGAGTAATGCGATTCCAAACTTGGCTTACTTCACACCATCAGTAGGAATGAATATTTTTTATGTTACAGGAACAGACGCAAATGGATGTGTAAATATGGATTCAATGCAGGTAACAGCTAATGCTCTGCCTGCTGTTTTTGCAGGAAATGACACTTCAATCTGCCTAAATCAAGGCATCTCTCTATTTGGCTCTGGTGCAAATACTTATGCTTGGAATAATGGCATTTCAAATGGCGTAAGTTTTACTCCAACGCTTGGTCTATCAACTTATACTGTAACAGGAACAGATGTAAATGGTTGTCAAAATTCTTCTCAAATAAATCTAACGGTTAATCCACTTCCAGTTGTAAATGCAGGAAATGACACGTCAATTTGTTTAAATTCCTCAATCATATTGGGAGGAACGGGAGCTTTCACATACACTTGGGACAATGGAGTTTCTGATGGAGTTTCTTTTACTCCTACATTTACTTCAACCTATGTTGTTACCGGAACAGACATGAATTTATGCTCTTCAAACGATACAATTGTCGTTACTGTTAATACTCTTCCAAATGTTGATGCTGGAATGGATCAATCAATTTGTATTGGTCAAAGTATTATTCTGGAAGCTTCTGGCGCAAACTCATATACTTGGGACAATGGGGTAATACAATCAATTTTATTTTCTCCGACTTCAACAGCAACATATACGGTAACGGGAACAGATTTAAACGGATGCCAAAATACCGATATTGTAGATTTAACTGTAAATAGTTTACCAACAATAGACGGAGGAGCAGACCAAACAGTTTGCTTTGGACAAAGTGTGGTTTTAGGAGCAAATGGAGCAAACTCTTATTCTTGGGATAATGGCGCTGTTCAATTTGAATCTTTTGTACCCAGTCAAACAACTACCTATGTTGTCACTGGTACTGACTTGAATTTATGTTCTGCAACTGATACCGTGCTCGTTATTGTGAATTCTTTACCAATAGTTGACGCTGGATTAGATCAAAATTTTTGCGAAAACAGCACAGTGACACTAAGTGGTTCAGGTTCGGGATTAACGACTTACAATTGGGATAATGGAGTTACTGATGGAGTTGGCTTTACACCTACTTCAACTGGAACTTATACTGTAACAGGAACAGATGTAAATGGTTGTTTAAATACGGATCAGATAACCCTAACTTTTGTTCCATTGCCAACTATTAATACGGCTGGTTCTCTTGAAATTTGTGAATTTGAAGAAATAAATATTACGGCTAGCTCTAATTCTCAATTCGTTTTTTGGTTTAACCAAGCAAGTGGCGGTCAAGTTATTTCATCTGGTTTAAATTACTATTCCAATGAAATTTTTTCAGATAGTACGATTTATGTTGGGGCAATTGAAAATGGATGTTCATCTGTGAGATTACCTTACCAAATTATAGTCAATTCAAAACCTACAATCTCATTGACACCAACAAATTCCGACTGTGGAGTAAACAACGGAAGTATTTTAGCAACTATTTCTAATGGAACCTTACCTTACAGCAATTACTATTGGTCTACAGGTGAGCAAAATGTAATGTCGGTTTCGAATTTATCAACCGGTATATACTATTTTAACGTTGAAGATTCTAAAGGATGTAAAGCGCTCGCTGCTACTGAAATCATACCAAATTCCATCACAATCAATCCTACAATTGTAAATCCAACTTGCCACAATCAAAACACAGGCTCAATTGACATTTCTGTATCTGGAACGAGTGAAACCTTAAGCTATTTGTGGAATACAGGAAATCAAACAAATGGAATTTCAAATTTGAGAGCTGGAACCTATGAAGTAACTATTACCACACAATCCGGTTGTCAATTTGCTTCAAGCTTTGCACTTACCCAACCAGCATTGATTGAAAACGAAATACTAGTAACTAAACCAAGCTGCGGAAATACGGATGGTCAACTACTCGTAAACCAAACAATTGGTGGAGTACCTAGCTATTCTTACGCATGGGATAATGGACAAAATGGTTCAACAAATAATAACATTGGTTTTGGGGCATATACTTTAACAACAACTGATAATGCTGGTTGTATTTTGCAACAAACATTCTACCTATCAGAGCAAAACGCTCCAAACATTGTTGGTTCAATAATCGAAGCCAGCTGCAATGGAAATGATGGTTCAATAGATGCAGAATTAACTCCACAAATTGGTGATACTGTTACTGCAATATCTTGGTCAAACGGCCCAACAACTGAAGATATTTCAAATTTAAATCCAGGGAATTATATTTGCATAGCTACAACGCAAAACAATTGTAATGCAATAAAAGGTTGGAATTTAACAGGCTTAAGACCTTTGAAACAAGAAATTTGTTTGGTAAGTGTTGACAGTGTTACCACAACAAATTTGGTAATTTGGGAAAAAGTACAAGCAACGGGAGTTTCATACTACAATATTTACCGTGAATCAAACCAAATTGACGATTATTTATTAATTGATACAGTGCATTACTCAAATCTTTCAGTATTCAATGATGTTGTAGCTTCACCTAACGTTAGATCTTGGAGATACAGAATTTCAGCAGTAGATGCGTGTGGTGTCGAAAGTGAATTGTCAACTCCTCACAAAACCTTGCATTTGAATACTTTTGACCTAGGTGCACCTGGTGTAAAAATAACCTGGGATCAATATGAAGGTACAATCTTTTCAAGTTATATTCTTTGGAGATACACTGATGCTGACGGTTGGATTGATATTGCAAGTTTACCGACTTCAACATTAAACTATACAGATAATATCTCTTTTACTACTTCTGGATTAGATTATATGGTTGAAATTTCTTTAGACCAGCCTTGTACCGCAACTATTTGGAGAGCACAAGATTTTAATAGATCTCGTTCAAATAAGGAAAAAGGAATTTTCAATCCTGGAGAAGGTACAGGTGAGTTTTCAAACAATGGAATACACCAAATTAGTACTGAGAATTCACTGATTTCAGTTTATCCAAATCCTTTTGAAAATACAATTTCAATCGACATTGAGGGCAAATTACCTCAATCTGTGTTTTTAATGGATATCAACGGGAAAAAATTAAAAGAATTAATTTGCACTAACGATAAGTCTACCTTTAAAATGGATGATATTGAAAATGGCGTGTACTTTTTAACGATAATTGACGAAAAAACACAAAAAGTTATAAAAATTATAAAAAATTGATTTGTCGATAAAAAGAATTGATTTGTTTATAAATATGCGTGTTTTGTAGTTCTTTTTACTGCGCTTTTTGTAACTTTGCAGATTATAGCAAAAGCGCATCTATGAAAAACATATATTTAGTTTTATTATTTTTAATTTCATCTTTTGGAATCAGTGCTCAACAAAGTTGGGAAAACAGAGTGTTTTCTGGATTTTCAGGTAATGATTTGATATATACTGTAGATAACAGAGGAAATATTTTTGCGATTTGGACATATACTCCAGACAATAAACATTTATATGTTGCTCAATATGAGCCAATAAATGATTCATGGACTACAATTTATGATCAAGTTATTTACGGGACGAGTAGCATAGAAATTGATCATAGAGACGGAATTCCTTACTTTTCGCTTGAAACTGATAATGCAACGAACACCTTTGAAGTTTATCAAATAAGCAATGGAGTTGTAAGCAGTATTTTTGCACAAGACATTACTAAATATAATAGTTCAACAGAATTTATTTTTAAAACTGACAGCCAAACTGGAAGGTATTTTTGGTTAATTTATGACAATGGCACAGAAGCATTAGATTACATAAATTACGACGGGACCTCCTTAAATATATATCCTATTCCTCAATTTTCTGCAGTATCTTCAACAAATATGTTGATGGAACAAGTAGGCGATAATATTTGGATTGGAACAAATGAAGCAGAAACAGAATTAAGACTTTTTAAAACAGACAAATTTTCTGTGAACTTCATAGAAGCAGAAAGTGATGTAAATGGATTTATTTATGACAATTCCTCATCGGCTTTTTTAGGTGACCAAGCTAGCTTTTTGAGTGACCGTGTTTCAAAGTTAACAGTTATCTCACATGAAAACAATTTGGGCAAACCTGTCGAAAAAACCTATGTAAACGGTATAGCCTCATCGACCTTAACTTTTTCTGATTACTTACAAGAAGACGCAACAACTTTCAATTATGGAGACAAAATATATTTCACTTCAAACTTTGCAGCTACAGCCGACCCAAACGGATATAGATCAACGAAAGTACTAGTAAATGATTATAACACAAATATTTGGGACACTTTAGGTATTGCTACAGAAGAAATATTATTGCTTAACAATTCATTCGTTTCTCAATTTTCATCTGCATACAATGACATTTCACAACGATTTGTTACAGGTTATTACAATGATGGTTTATATAAATTTGATGTTTACAATACAATTGTTGATTCCTTGACTTTAATTGCAACTGACTCCATAATTTGCCCTTACGACGCCAGTCTCAAGCCTATGTACAAAGAGTTTTCACTAGAAGATGAAAACTATGATAGTTTAAAAATTATTGATGTTTACCCCCTTGATGCAGCAATTTTAGGTGTGAATGATATCTCCTGGACCACAACTTCAAAGATAGGAAAAAGAACTTATTTTGATATTAAATGCAGAAATGCTCAGCCTGGTTCAACAAATATAAAATTTACTGTTTATGACGGATACGACACAACTATATTCTACAAAACATATACTTTCACTGAAGTAACGGTTAACTCCACCTCAACAGATTACACCTGCGGCGATGAAGCTGCTGATGTGAGCGCATCACCTTCCATTGGCAACATAAGATGGTATACTGAATATGATGATGTAACTGAAGTTCACACAGGGACTTCATATACTACTGGAACTTTAACTGGTGATACAACAATTTACATGGAGGCCTTTAATGGATCTTGTATTTCAAATTACCGTGATTCCGTTGTCATCACTCATAGGACAATTCCTGTTATAGATAGCTATACTAATGGAAGTGCGTGTGGAACATCTAATGTTAATTTAAATGCAACATCTAGCTCAGGAACAATATATTGGTATTCTGCTAGTACTGGTGGAACTTTTTTGGGAACAGGTACAAATTACTCAAGTCCATTAATTAGCAGTAATACAACTTATTATGCTGAATCTTATGATAATTATTGTGGTTCAGTTAGACAATCTGTAACGGCCACAATTAACGCAATTCCTCTATTTACTTCAATCACCGATGGATCTAGATGTGGTTCAGGAACAATTGCATTCTCAGCAAGCACTGGTGATGGGACAATTTATTGGTACGATACAATTGTTGGTGGAATAAATTTAGGAACAGGCAATAATTTTACCACTCCAGTTCTGAATGCTACAGATACGTTCTACGTAGAAATAATTGGCACAACATGTTCTTCGCAGCGTTTTCAAGTTATTGGAACAGTTAATTCTGCGCCAACATTCACAAGTAAAACTCCTGCAACTAGATGTGGACCTGGCTCTCTTTCACTTGGAGCAACAGCAAGTTCAGGCAATATAAGTTGGTACACCTCTAAAACTGGAGGAACTCCAATTGGAAGTGGAACAAGTTTTTCAACACCAATTATTACCACTAACAAACTATATTATATCGAAATTACAGACGGACTCTGCACAACTAGTAGAGATTCCGTTCTAGCAACTATAACCACAACCCCTACTATTACCTTGGGAACTGTTTCAAATCCTACGGCTTGTTCAGGTACGGATGGGTCAATTCAAATTACTGGAACTGGAACAGGTGATGTAACTTGGAGTGGAACTGCTTCGGGCTCTGCGACTGCAACAACGCTTCCTTATACACTTTCTTCGCTTTCAGCGGGAACTTATAACTTTACGTTTGATGATGGATGCGTGTCAAACACTGTATCGGCAACGATTACTGATCCAGGAGCACCTGCTGCGCCAACAATCACTGCTTCAGGAGCGACAACATTCTGTTCTGGTGGCTCAGTGACATTGACTTCATCTTCGGCTGTTAATAACGTATGGTCAAATGGAGCAACTACACAAACGATTACTGTTTCTGCTTCAGGATCGTATTCGGTAGATGTGACAACTGCAGGATGTACTTCGTCTTCTGCGGCAACTGCTGTGACGGTGAACACTGCCCCTACTATTGCTTTGGGAACTGTTTCAAATCCTTCAGCTTGTTCAGGTACGGATGGATCAATTCAAATTACTGGAACTGGAACGGGTGATGTAACTTGGAGTGGAACTGCTTCGGGATCTGCGACTGCAACAACTCTTCCTTATACGCTTACTTCGCTTGCAGCGGGAACATATAACTTTACTTTTGATGTTGGATGCCTTTCAAACACTGTATCTGCAACGATTACTGATCCAGGAGCACCTGCTGCGCCAACAATCACTGCTTCAGGAGCTACAACTTTCTGTTCTGGTGGTTCAGTGACTTTGACTTCTTCTTCGGCTGTTAATAATGTTTGGTCAAATGGAGCAACTACGCAAACGATTACTGTTTCTACTTCAGGTTCTTATTCGGTTGATGTGACAACTGCGGGATGTACTTCGTCTTCTGTGGCTACTGCTGTGACGGTGAACACTGCTCCTAGTATTGCTTTGGGAACGGTTTCAAATCCTACGGCTTGTTCAGGTACGGATGGATCAATTCAAATTACTGGTACTGGAATGGGTGATGTAACTTGGAGCGGAACTGCTTCGGGGTCTGCGACTGCAACAACTCTTCCTTATACACTTTCTTCGCTTGCAGCGGGAACATATAACTTTACTTTTGATGTTGGATGCCTTTCAAACACTGTATCTGCAACGATTACTGATCCAGGAGCACCTGCTGCGCCAACAATCACTGC
>JBKCGI010000081.1:0-4416 GCA_046303515.1 Flavobacteriia bacterium
TTGAATTTAAACGATTTGTAAATTTTTCACGTTGATTTGTTTCGTAAAAAGATTGGTTATTTTCACGAACTTTGTTATAACGTTTTTTTAATTTTAATTTTTCCTTTTCTGAAAGCATAACTTAAAATTTTATAGGTCAGCGTCTTTTGGCTCGGCAGGACTAGGAACAGTTGAATATGTTCCAGTTGATGTTGTATTTGTATTTGATGAAGTCATATTTTTAAAATATGCCATTATTTTATCACCAAACATAATCGCAACTACAAAACCGATTGCTAAATAAATAATGTTTTTAATCATAATATTTTTTTTTTACAATGTTAATTATAAAAAAAAAGGCTTACATTTTTGTAAACCTTTTTTAAATTTTAAATGAACCTAAAATAAACTAATGACCCACTGTTTTACAAAAATATTAATTTATGTAATTACACCAATTATTGTTTACAATTATGTTATTTTCATTTAACTTTTTAAAATATGTTTCATAGGTCCAATCTTGTTTTATATTGATTTTTATATTGGTTGTAGATAAATTATTTTCATGTAAATATTTTTTGTACCTAAAAAATGTTCGTTCGGCTATCATTCCTTTTTTATATGCCATTTCTAAAGAACCATAATTTTTAATAATTAATAAAATACGATGTTCAGTTGATTTATTTTTCTTGTCATGTTTTTTGTCAACAATAAATTTATTTAAAGCTGATATTGAATTATTCATTATGTTATAACGTTTTTTAATATCGTTTAAAAATTCATGATACATAAAGTTAAAAAAATTAGAAGTTAACAAAGCAACTTGTCTATAATCTTTTACCATATGTTCAGATAATTCGAAAACAAATGATATTCTAGCAGAATCAAAAAATTTTTCAATTTCCTTTTTTTGTCTTAATAATTCATTTGGAGAAATGATTTTATACATTTCATTTAGTTTTATTTGTTTATCAATATCTTTTAAACGTTTGTAATAAGTTCGACCTTTGTTACTGAAATCTTTTAAATATAAATAACTCCAATTACTTGGCTTGTATTGTTTTTCATATCTTAAACATGAGGAAGATAAATCTGTTAAGCGTTCTATCAAAGTTTTACCTCTTGAATCAACACGGTTAAAAATTGGCATTTTTTCTATTTTCTTTAAATCATTTTTTAAAAATTCCTCACCTTTATGGTAGACTTTTTGATAATTTCTTTCTGAAATAGAAATAATACTGGTGTCATATTCTTTATTTGTATATCGTTTTGAAACTTTCAATTTAATTGAATCTAAAGCTTTAATACTTTCATTGTAATTTTGAAAATATTGATTAAAACAAAAGTCAACACGTCTTAAATGTATTCCAGACCAATCCAAGTTGTAAAAGATATCGAGTTCATTTTTTAATAAATTTCTAAAGAAATAATTTACACCAAATTTTAAATATTCGTAAGGAGTTAAACGATTTTCATCGAAGTGAAAAACAGACTGTATTGCATTTGTTCCAAAAACAAATTTTGGGATTGAGAACTCAAAAATAATTTTATATTCCTTAATTAAATATGTGGCCTTGTATGATGATGATTTATTGAGAACATCACCCGAAATATGTTGAACAACTTTATTTTCATACTCAACAGCTTTAAATGTAAAAAGTGTAGTACTTTCATGTATACCAGTACGATAATTTTCGATGAATCCCGAACGACAATTTTTTGAATTTTTTAGGCAAAAATCGTAAAAAGTTGAATTTTGCGAAAATAATACGTCAATTCTTACAGTATCAATCATTTATGTTTAAATTTTTAGTGTCATTGTGGCAGGCACCGAAGCGTAATTACTATATAGCTTCGGTGCTTTGAAATTATAACTATAAACAAACGTAATTAAGAACTACGTTTGTTAAATTGTTATAATAAAATATAAATAAATATTATTACAAAATATAAAATTGTTACCATTGGATTAAATAATATAAACCAAATTATTCCAAAAGTTGTACCAAAATAAAAACCTAGGATTGATAAATTGGCCAACCATTTAGAAAATGGACTTTCAAATTCTTCATACCATGGTTTCGTATATACTAAATCTTTTAATTTTCTTTTCATAATTAATTATTTAAAAAGTTTTTACATAAACCTAATAATACAAGTATTGAAAAAGGTATAATAAATAATATTAGAAAAAATATCATTGCTATGTCATATCCTATTGAATTTATTACAAAATCTTGTTTTAATTGATATTTATACAATTGGTCCGCATAAACTAAAGTAATTAATAGATATGCAATTATTAAAGCAAATATTACCATAAAAAGTCGTATTAGTATGTTAATGATTATCGGCTAAATCAATCCATTTTGAAAAAGATTTTTTTTCATTTAATCGTGTAGTTTGATTTTTTGTTAATTGTACGTTATTTTCAATACAAAATTTAGTTTCATATTCAGTAATTAAATCCTGAATCTTTTTAACTAAATTAAAATGTTGAATTACGTCTATATTAGTTCTAAATGATAGAACTTTATCTTTTTTTAAAAAATATGTATTTATCATAACTATTTATTTAAAATGAAATCTATTTTTTGACTTGTTTTCTTATCGTAGATAGTATAAAATTTAAACGTTGGATACTTGGATAATACAAATAGATGAAAACGTTTTAAATTTGATATTTTACGATATTTTATAAATACACCGTTATTATTAATTATAGCAGTATAAACTCGAGAATTTGAATTTGAAATCATAAGGTACGGATTTAACGATTTTTAAAACTGGTTTTGAAAATGGAACAACTTTATAAATATTATTTTCATGGATAATTGTATAAAAAGATACTGTTTTGTTTCCATCAGAATTGATTGAAATAAATGATATACGTACATTTTTATTCTTATCAATGTAAAATGATTTTAAAGTTGAATTACGTTCTAGTTTCATGATACCGACAAGACGTAAATTTTGAGAATCTGAAACTTTAATGAAATCGTTTTTAATTCCAAAAACAATTTCTTTCAATCTAGAATTTTGTTGAAATTTTTCAATAGCGTTCATTAGTAACAATATTTATCGTTAATATTATAATTTTCTAAGGAATCAATAATAAAAGAATCGAGTTGTTTATTACATTCCATTTTAACGTGTATTTGATACAATCCATCGCCTAAATAAGTTTTTTGTTTAATTGTACCACAATCGCAATCCTTTTTGCATGATAGAGCAATAAAAGGGATAATTAAAAGTAATTTTTTCATAATAAAGTTTTTAGTTTAATAAAATCCAAGTACCGTTGTTTATCAATTTTTCAAATTTTTTTATTCCAATATAAAATTTTGAAGAAGACCTACCAGTCGAGGATGTAAATTTATTTCCAGGAGAATCAAGGTTGACTCTAGTATCAGTAATTGATGTAATGATGTACGTTTTTTCAAATCTTACATCATAAATTTTTAATTGTTTTGCCATAATTATATTAATAAATGTTTTGACAAATATATAAATAATTGTTTACAAAAATATATTTTATAAAAAAAATTATATAAAATAAAAAACCCCAGCTTTTAACTAGGGCAAAAAAATAAAGGGATTTTTTGTTTTTTAAATGAATTTAGGAGTAATTGAATCTAGTTTAGACTTGTATTGTTCTTGTTGTTCTTTGTCTAAAGAGTACCAAGCGTAAATATTACCATTACGTTTATTTTGAATAAACCATGCTAAAAACTCAACAAAATACTTTGTTTGAGGAAATCTAATGTAAGAACGTGGCTTACCGTCAGAAGTAGTTGAAAAATAAACTGTTTTAAAATCGTCTTGATTTAAACCTTTTTTATTAACCCATTCTTTTAAACTAGACCAACCAAAAGGATATTTATCGTCGAATGCTACCATTCCAGCGGAACCACATTTCAACCATTGAGAGGACATAAAGTGTCTAGTTTCTAAACGGCAAAGCCTTTCTAAATTTCTAGCAAAATCAACACCATATTTTTGTGCTACATTTTTAAAGCCCTCTGGAGCATTTCCAATAATTTTTGAACTCATGTTGAATAAAGATTTTATTTTATCTCTAAAAAAATAAATTAAAGCTAAAGCAATTATTAAGTAAATTGTTTTTTGCTTTTTTGGTATGTTGTTAAACTTAATCATTTATAAAAAGTCGGATTAGTTGTAAATATAAATTATTTCATAAGCAAACTTATTTTTATATTTAAAAACTCTGGTTTTTAAAACTTTTTTTATATTATTTTTATATGTTATTCTTGATAAATATCTATTTAAATAATAATAAGCAATTTCATATGAATCAAATAATTGATTTTTGTATAAAGAATTGATGAATCTTTTTTTTAATGTTTTATTATATTTATACATAATATCATTTTTTAAATTTATGATAAAAATATGCAGTAGCGATAGCTGTAAGAT
>JBKCGI010000082.1:0-16121 GCA_046303515.1 Flavobacteriia bacterium
GCATACCATTTTCCTGAGAAAAAGCATTTAAACCAAACAACAAGAAAAATACAAGAAATTTCATTTCACAAAGATATTTAAACTTTGTTTTGTTTCTGAATTCTTTTAATTTTACAACAAAGTTTTTAAAATGAGAAATTATATATATTTAATCATTTTCGTCCTACTATCCAATGGGTTTACCGCTCAATTAAAATTAGAGGATATCATGAAAGGAACTGAATTTGTTGGTAATTTGCCCTCAAATCATTTTTGGTCGTGGGATTCGAAACGGATCTACTTCGATTGGAATAAAACAAATGAATTAGGAAATTCAACTTTTTTCTGGTAAAAAGGGATGAAAGAAGCACAAAAACTTCCTATCTATAATATAAACGACTTGTATTTGAATGATGCTAAACAAATTGGAAAAAAAGTACGATACTACTTGAAAGACGGCGAACTATTCTCATTTAATACTGAAAGTAAATCTCACTCCAAATTAATCCATACACAAGAACATATTTCTAATTTACAAATCAATAAAAACTCTGAAATAATTTACTTTACACAAGGAACAAATCTATTTCGCTTCAACACTAAAAATAATTCTTTCCAACAAATCACCAATTTCAAGGCAGGTAAAAAACCCACTGAATCTGATGAAACATCCTTTTTAGAAGAACAACAAAAAGAATTATTCAAATTCATTCAAGATAAAAATAAACGAAGTAATTGGAGTAAAGAAAAATATTCCAATCAAGCTGAAAAATTCCCAAAAGCATATTTTTATGGTAAAAATGAAATTGAAAACATTCAAATCTCTGCGGATGAAAAATTTGTGCTTTTTAGATTATCTGAATATGCTAAAGATTTAGAAACAACTTTTGAAAGTCACATAACCTCATCTGGTTATACCAAAGAAAATCAAGCAAGGGAAAAAGTTTCTACCAATGCTCTAAGCGAACATAAATTAGCAGTTTACAATATTGCTAAAGACAGTGTTTACCTCATCTCTTTTTCAAATTTAACTGACATTCGCAAAAATCCATCTTATTTAAGTTTATACCCAAATTTTAAAGAAATTAGTGAAAATGACCGCGCAATAGTAATGCATGAGGCCATTTTTAGCGAAAACGGAACCCATTGCATCATTGATGTTCGCAGTCTAGACAACAAAGACCGTTGGATTGTCCGATTGGATTTGAACACTTCTAAAATTGAAGAATTAGAACACCAACACGATGCCGCATGGATTGGTGGACCAGGAATCAGTGAATGGAATTTTGAAAAAGGAACTTTAGGTTTTCTGAAAGACAATGAAACAATCTATTTTCAATCCGAAGAAAGTGGTTTTTCACACCTATATTCTCTAAACGTTTTAACAAAAAAGAAAAAACAATTAACTGAAGGGAAATGGGAGGTCAGAGAAGTCCAACTTTCCAATAACAAAGATTTTTTCTACCTCACAGCAAATAAAAATCACCCTGGAAACAGAGAGTTTTACAAATTAAATATTCAAAATCTTGCACTCGAACCTATATTAACTGAAGATGGTGCTGTTGAGGTACAATTGAGCCCAGATGAAAAAACTTTAGCTATTCTCTATTCCTACAAAAATAAACCTTGGGAATTGTTTGTTGCTGATAATAAAATCAACACAAAAAAAACGCAACTTACACATTCTACAACAGCTATTTTTGATGCTTACACATGGAAAATACCTGAGGTAATAAGTTTTGAAGGTGAAGATAAAACCAATGTAAATGCTCGAATCTATACACCTGATCAAACGAAAAAAAACGGAGCTGCAGTAATTTTTGTACATGGTGCTGGGTACTTACAGAACGCACACAATCATTGGAGTACCTATTTTAGAGAATACATGTTTCATAATTTATTACTTGAAAAAGGATACACCGTTTTAGACATCGATTACAGAGCAAGCGATGGATATGGCAGAGACTTTAGAACTGGGATTTACCGTCAAATGGGAGGTCTAGATTTATCAGATAATTTAGCTGGAAAAAAACTTTTAGTTGATAAATACGGAATAGACTCCAAAAGAGTTGGCATTTATGGAGGATCCTACGGTGGATTCATTACTTTAATGGCCCTATTAACGCATCCGGGAGAATTCAAATGTGGAGCAGCTTTGCGTTCTGTAACTGATTGGGCACACTATAACCTAGAGTACACTTCAAATATCCTGAATTTCCCTGAAACCGACCCAGATGCCTACAGAAAAAGTTCACCCATTTATTTTGCGGAAAATTTACAAGATAAATTATTAATGCTTCATGGTATGGTCGACGATAATGTACAATATCAAGACATTATCCGTCTTTCTCAACGCTTTATTGAACTAGGAAAAGACAACTGGGAATTGGCTTCCTTTCCTGTTGAGGCACATGGATTTAAAGAATCTTATTCTTGGCTGGATGAATACAAGAGAATATTAAAATTGTTTGAGGAAAATTTGAAGTAATGGAAATTAGAGAAATCTCGAAGCTCGACGAAATGCTTAAACACCATGAAGTGATTTGTCAATTGTATCCTAATTTGAGCATTGAAAATTACGAAGCAATGTTAGTAAAGATGCTTCCAAACAACTATTTTCAAGTGGGAGTTTTTGAACAGGAAAAATGTATTGCTATTTGTGGTTATTGGCTGGGAACTAAACTGTGGTGTGGTGATTATTTAGAATACGACAACATAGTGGTTCACGAAGATTTCCGCTCTTCTGGAGCTGGAAAAATAATTTTTGAATACTTGACTAAAAAGGCACTTGATTTAAAATGCAATATGATGTCCTTGGATTCTTACACGAGTAATTTCAAGGCACATAAATTTTTCTACAACCAAGGCTTTGGTCCAAAAGGATTTCATTTTATTAAAATACTTAATAAAGACGGAATCAATTAAAGGTGGGTTCTAAAGTTTAAAAATCAAAATATTGCGGTAATGACCCAATTGAACTGCTGTAAATGATTTTAAAAATGGCATTTTATTCAAATCACTTTCTTCAACAATTAAATATTTTGCTCCAGAAGTAACAAGTTTTTGAATTTGAGTTTCCTTGTCGTATTTTGAGAAATTTGTCCATCCATTGTGGTTTAGAAAAAATAAGGATGCATTAAAAGTTAAATCACTCATGCAAATAAGTTTATCTGATTTGTTTATACCAAGTAATGGTAATTTCTCTTTCAGATTAACATAATTTGTCCACTTGTAATGTTCCTCATTATTGAAATATTTCATTGTTCCAACAAATGTTTTATCAGATATAAGATGGTTTCCTCGCTTAGAAATGGTTTTCAATTTAATTGCATCCAAGCAAATTACAAAATTGATTGCAAAAAAGATATAAATTGTATTTCGCAATGCTTTAGATTCTTCTACTCTTGTAAAATTTGTATTCAAATAATAGGCAAATGGAACTATTGTCGCAAAGAAAATTACCAATACGGAAACAAAATAATAATCATGAACCCCCATCAAAGGAGCCCACAATGCGAAATAAATAAAAACACCTGTGGAAATTACAATATTTGCAAGGTAAGCCAAAAGCGGAATTTTCTTTCTTAGAGTTAAATTATATACCAATAAAAAAATGATTAAAAAAATCATTGGTCTACTATATAAAACATGACTAGTATAATATTTTACACCATTGAAAACAGTTGAAGGTTCTCCAGCTTTCATCAACCAAAAAGGATGAATATCATTAAATGTATATTTGAATCCTGATGCTTCATTGTAGAAATAAGCATAGATAAACCAAGAAACAATACTCACCAAAACCGCAGCGAAACCAAATACCAACTTCCAATCTGGAAAAAGTTTTTTAGAGCCTAATGATTTCGCTCCAAATCGTTCTAGTATAAAGATAAATCCAAAGAAAATAAACAAAATCAAAGCCGAAACTTTTAACAAACCTGCTAATGCGAAAAAAAACATAGCCCAATAGAAAAACTTCTTTTTTTCATGAATGGCAAATCGTGTCAAGAAATAAAGTGCAATGAGATTAAACGAAAATGCTGGTCCGTCAGTCAAAAAACTTACTCCATAATTCACCAAAACAGGAGAAGTATAAAGTAATAAACTCAGCATAATTGCCCAAAACCTACTTTTAAAAACCAAATCAATACTTCTGTAAAAAAGAAAGATTCCTGCAGCTAAAATCAAAAAGTAAAAAAAACGAAAAACAAAATAGGATACCCCAAATACTTTCCAAAGTTGAGCTACTGTGTAATATAAGATTGGAAATTCTCCTGCTGATTTTGCATTTCTAAAATCCTTACCTAAATATACATGCATTTCGGGTTTCAAAAAGGAAGCACCTTCATAATATTTTTGCGTAAGTGACAAGCAATCAGTTTGCCTCCAAACATGAGAATTTAAAGGCATTTTATCCATTATTGAACCGTAGTACAAAACAGATAAAAGTAAAAATAAGAAAATGAATTTCAAGTGATATTTTTCAATAACGGCTTTAAAATTCATCTTCTTATTCTTGTAAATTATTTAGATTTTCTTAAACTACCTTGTTTTCCGTAGTTCAATAATTCAATGTAAAAGAAAAGTGATTCAAATGGTTGAATATCATATGAACCAGTTTGTTGGTTATACATACCTTGTTCTCCATAAGCTAAATGGAAAGGTAAATACAAACGGTATTTTCCACCTTTTTTCATCATCGGAATTCCTTCTTGCCACCCTGGAACAACTTCCAACAATGAAAATGCAGTTAATGGTTGTTTGTATTTTTCAACCATATCAAATGAATTTTGAAGTGTGTCCCCGTTTGCATTCATTAAAATATAATGAGCTAAAACATCATCACCAGCACTTGGATTTCCACCAGTGCCTTCTTTGATAGTTTCTAAAACAATTCCCGAAGCAGTAACTTTCGTGTTAGGACGTTTTTTCGCTGCATCCAACATTTTGATGCCATTCATTTTATTCAAATCAGTCATGAAATCTTGAACCATTTTCATTTGTTCTTCAACCTTCACTAAAGTGTCGATTTTTCTCAAACCTTGTTCAAAACCAATCAATACCATTTTCATATCGATTTTGTCCATTGCTTTTTTCTGTTTCCATCCATTTGAAAAGAAAATACCAGAAATTTTACCGATACAATTTGAGCCTTCCTTCACATATTTAGCATTAAAATCCTTGCCCGTAACACCAAACAAAGATTTGATAGTTGCTTTACAATCGTCACCAAAAGCCTTCTCATTTTTAACACCTTCTTGAAAACCATTTACGATTTCTGTGATATCATATTTCGCAAAATTTGGATCTCCAGATTCTGAAATAGCACGAGCGTGATCAGCACCTAAAGTGTAAGAAAGTCTGTCTTTGAATGTTTTCAATTCTACTACTTTCTCTTTTTCTTCGCCACATGAAACAAGCGAAAATGCAACTAGTGCACTAAAAATTAGTTTTTTCATATTTTTAAACAATATCTAATAATTCTACGTCAAAAACCAAAGTCATAAATGGTTTGATTGGTCCACCTGGATGCGGAGTTGCTCCATATGCCAAATCTTGTGGAATATATAATTTATATTTTGATCCAACCGACATCAATTGCAATGCCTCAGTCCAACCTTTAATAACTTGATTCACACCAAATGTTGCTGGATTTCCTCTTTCATAAGAACTGTCGAAAACTGTTCCGTCTGTTAAAGTTCCATGGTAATGCACTTTCACAGTATCCGTTGCACTTGGTTTTGCACCATTTCCTTCTGTGATTACTTCAAATTGCAAACCTGAAGCAGTTTCCGTAACACTTGATTTAGTTTTATTTTCAGTTAAGAAAGCTTCACCTGCTAATTTATGTTCAGCAAACTTTTGTTCGCTAACTTCTTGCAAATAATTTTGAATTATACTTCCAGCTTCTTCGTGTCCGTATTTTGGAGTTTTATTTTGAAATGCGTCTGTGATTGCTTCTGCCAAAACCGCTGGATTAATTCCATCCAAATCTTGTTGCATCAAACTTCCCGCGATGCTCATTCCTACGCAGTAACTAACCGCATCTATATCGTGTGCCATATAAAAATTTTGTGCAAAGGTAGTGAATATTTCAGATTGTGAAGCCTATCCATTTTGATTTTGTTTATCTGGCTGCTTTTGTGCTTTTCGACTACTAGTTTTCTCACATTTTGCTTATCTTCACAAGTCAAAACAAGAGCTTCCGTCAGCAGACGGACAAGCCAGCTTTGTTTTTTCTGTTCAAATGGCAAACTGTTTCAAAAAGCTAACCGTCTGCAAGCACGCAGTAACCTCCCACTAAAAACTACTAACTATTTACTACTAACGAACAAATAATCCTCCCAGCCATTTTCTATATCATTAAACTCATAACCTTTAGAAGCCAAATAATTGTGAATTTTTGCCTTTTTTTGATATTCAGAATCTGACGTTTTAAAATCTTTTGCTTTTTTATGAATTAATTCCTGGATAGTTTTGATGTAATCTGATTGTTCAATTTGTTTGATAGCTTTTTCAATCGAATAATTCGAAATAAATTTTGCCTTCAAATGCTGTTTGATTTTAATTTTCCCCCAGCGTTTTATTCTAAATTTACCTGAAACAAAAGCTTCGGCAAAACGCTCTTCGTTGATGAAATTAGAACTGATTAATTCCGAAATTAATTGTTGTGTCAATTCGTAATTTAAACCTAAGGTTTTTAGCTTATTGGAAACCTCGTATTGACAACGCTCTTGATAAGCGCACCAAGCTTCCAATTTTACTTTTGCCTCGAGATATGTAATGTTTTTATTCAGATTTTATACAATATTTTTGTAAAACTAGTAATTTTTAAATTTTTCCCACCTAACGGATCGTTCATTCTTAAAAATAAATAAATATTGTGCTTTTATTGTAAAATACATTAAATTAAAAAAATGAAGAAAATAGGTCCCTTTTAAAACTATCAACACTGATAGAATAATAAAAACAATTGAAATAATTACTGGATTTGCGTTAAATAATGTAAATGGAAACGAACTTAATAAAAGCAATAAAAAAAGTATAGGTATCAACAACTTTGCATATTTTGACATTATAAAATGAAATCTATTCCGCAAAGACATTTTCATTATTAATCCGAAGTGTCTAAATAAAAAAAGCATTAATCCTCTTGTTAATCTTCGAATTCTTTCTTCGGCATAATAATTTACAAATTTCGCGTCCTTAATTACTGCATCTTCGCATTGCTTTATTTTTAAATTTCTAGATAAGGCAGATGCTAGCACATATAAATCATCAAAAATAATATTTGAAGGAATAGCTGTAGTCGTAGATTTCCGTTGTGCATAAAGTGCACCATAAACATTCATTGCATTAGAGTTAATTGATTTTTTAATATTCATCAAATTAATATAGTTTCGAATGCTTTTTTTGGGGGTGTTAACATTAATTAATGTAGAATTTACGACATCCAATTTTTCTAATTCTAATTTTTTAACAAGATTAAAAATTGAACAATTTTCCATAACTTGTCTACAATCTGAAAAAACCAAAATTTCATTTCTTGACTTAGGTATTGCAAAATTTAATGATTCTATTTTTGAATTATTTTCCGAAAATATAAAAACTTTAATTCTAGAATCTTTTGCATAAGTATTCAAAATGGAATTTGTTTCATCGATAGATCCCGCGGAAACAATTATTAATTCACTCCCCTCCAACCAAATAGGTTCATTTAAAATTTCTTGAATTTTTCTAGCGATGTTTCTTTCTTCATTATTGACAATTAATATTACACTAACAGCTTGTTTTATAGTGAAATTACCAAAATCACCTAGCTCCTTTTTTCTGCACCTTAATATTTCAAAACCAGGATAAAGGACTATAAAACAGATACACATTAGAATAATTAAACTTATCATTGAATAATATTTTTAATGGTTTTTTTCAATTTTAATTTTGCATGAAAAACCCCTTTATTGAAAAGGTTATTCTGTAACAATATACTTTCTAGCAGATATAAATTACAGTTATTTTTTACATTTATTCGATGTTGCAGTAAATCATCTTTATAATTTAAAAATCCATCAGTGGTATAAATTCTATGAAATCCATGTGATTTAATTTTTTCAACAACTCGTTTATCATAGAGTCCCATGGGAATTGAAAAACTAGAAATAGTATTTTTTATGGTGTCTTCAATTAAGGTTTTAGAATCTCTAATTTCTAAATCAAGTTCAAAATCACTTAACTTCCTTAAATCAATATGATTAAATCCATGTGAACCAATTTCATAACCTTCTTGGTATATTAATTTTGTTTGATTTCTTTTTTCAAAATTTACGTCAATTTCCTTTCCTATAACAAAAAAAACGGCATTTAATTTGAACTCCTTTAAAACTGGAATAACTATTCCATAATCAGAAAGATGTCCATCATCAAAAGTTATATCGACATCAATATTATTTTTAGAAATGAACTTGAAAATTTCAACTAATTTACCTTGGTGAATACTATAAACATTATCGGAATGAAATGATATTTCGTCATTGTAAACTGAATGAAAATTTAAAATATATCTACTGCTTTTTTTCATTACTAAAACAAACGAATAAAATTGAGTAAGGTTGGCATTCAATCAACTTTTAACTTAATTAACACTAAATCAAATATCGAAATACGCAGTTCTTCAAGTGCAAACGCATTAAATTCACGATTTACCTTTATTTTATGCAATTCACCTACATCAAGTTTGGTAAGATTTTCATGGATGATTGCAAAATTCTTCTCGAAAATAAATTTATATTGTGAATACATGGTTCTTCTTGGTCTATTTAATCTATTCGTCACAATATACCACCCAATTTTTGAATACTTTAGAAAATTAAACTTACTTAGGCTCTTGTCAGAATGCGAAAATTCATCTGTTAAATCAATTGAAAAACTAATTAAACCATCCTCATGAATTATTTCTGAAAGCTTACTTACTAATCTTTCTAAATTTGATAAAGAAATAAACTGAATTGTATTATTTGAGACAACGAAGTCAATTTTTAGATTTTCAACTGTACTCAACGAACCAAAACAGCTTCTTATTCCCAAATTAATCAATCCTTGTTCAATATCACCTACACCCTTTAATTTCAACAACTTAAAATATCGATTTTCATCAAAATAATCAAATTCCTTTTGCAAAATTTTCTTTTCATACATTTTTTCAATTGCCAAAATAGTTTTCCTAAGAGAATTGTTATTGTACAATTTCCTTTTATCAAATAGAATTATATTTTCAAATCCGTTTAAATAGAAAAAAAGAGGAACTAAAGGATACCAACCAGTTCCGACTTCCAAAATAGATAAATTTATTTTTCGAGGATTTGGCTGAAATTTCAAATTCTCAAGATGAAATAATGAAGCTTTGATTTTTTCAAATACAAACTCATCTGGCAAATTATCCCCAACTGTAAAGTAGTTTTGAGCAAGGTAATTTAATTTGTACGACCAAGGTAAAAAAGAAATTAACTTTTGACTAAATGCCTTTATCTGCCACCTCATAAATATAGCTAAGTTAAACAAATGTACAAAAAAAAACTCCCAAATTTCTTTAGGAGTTTGAATATTAAAGTGTAATTTCTTCGTTTTTCTTATTCACAAAGGTGTATTGCAACAAATTGTGAGCAGACATTCCACGAACTGGAACCCATTTTTTGTATTTAAAGAACCATTTCATTTGTCTAGAAATTAATCCTTTTTTGAAGTAAGATTCCAAATACGGATGTACTAACAAAGCGATATCTTTTTCTTTTTTATCCAAAAGTAAGAAACTCAAATTATTTTCAATTTCTTCAGCAAATAAAATAGAAGCTTGAATTTCACCTGTTCCACCGCAAGTTGGGCAAGTTTCATTCGTAACAATTTCAGTTTCTGGACGAACTCGCTGACGCGTAATTTCAACTACACCAAATTTAGATGGAGGTAAAATATTGTGTTTCGCACGGTCGGATTTCATAAATTCTTTCAATTTCTCGAAAAGAATTTTGTTGTTTTCCTTATCGTGCATATCAATAAAATCGATAGCCACAATTCCACCCATATCACGCAATTGCAAGATACGAGCAACCTCCTCTGCTGCTTCTATATTTGTAGCCAAAGCATTACCTTCTTGACCTTCAGAACCTTTTCTATTTCCACTATTTACATCCACAACATGCATTGCTTCAGTGTGTTCAATGATTAAATAACCACCACTTGGAATTGGAACTTTTTTACCAAACAAAGATTTTATTTGTTTACTAATTCCAAATTTTTCAAAAATATCAATTTTGCCATCATACAATTTCACGATTTTCTCTCTTTCTGGAGCGATACCGCTAACATATTGTCTGATTTCAGTTGTTAATTCTGGGTTATTTACGTAAATATTTGCAAAATCTGCATTCAACAAATCACGCAAAATAGAAGAAGTTTTATCAATTTCACCCAATACCTTTTTAGGAGGTGTTGCAGTAATTAGATTTTCGAACATCGTTTTCCACTTGTCTGTCAAGTTTTTCAAATCTTGTTCAATATCTTCTACCTTTTTATTCTCAGCTACTGTTCGAATAATTACTCCAAAGTTTTTTGGCTTAATGGATTCCAACAATTTTTTCAATCGATCACGTTCTTCAGGATCCTTGATTTTTTGAGAAATTGAAATTTTTTCAGAAAATGGTACTAATACCAAGTACCTACCAGCAAGAGTAATCTCAGCACATAAACGAGGACCTTTACTTGAAATTGGCTCCTTCGCAACTTGTACCAAAATTTGCTGTGTAGTCGACAGAATATCTTCCATCTTCCCATCTTTGGGAATTTCTTTATCTATTTTGAAGTACTGTAAATCAGCTACATTCTGTCTTTTCTGCAACGTATCTTTGGTGAACTTATTGAGAGAAGAAAACTGTGGACCTAAATCTAAATAATGCAAAAAAGCATCCTTTTCGTAGCCAACATCAACAAATGCAGCATTCAAACTAGGTACAATTTTACGAACTTTACCTAAGTAAATATCGCCAACTGCAAACTCAGTGTTCCCTTGTTCTTCGTGTAATTCAATAAGCTTTCCATCACGTAACAGAGCTAACCATATTCCAGAAGACCTGGAATCGACAATTAAATCTAAACTCACGGAAGCTAATTTAAGACGTTAAAAAAAATAAAATAACAGAAAGAGACGCAAATAATCACGTCTCTTTCTAAGTTATTCAACTAAATATCAGTTAAGAAAAATTATTTTTTCTTTTTGTGACGGTTTTTTCTAAGTCTTTTTTTACGCTTGTGCGTAGCCATCTTATGTCTTTTTCTTTTTTTACCGCTTGGCATAATTATATATATTAAATGTTAAACAAATCTTCTCTTATGTACTTTAAAAAAAAGCACCCCCTATTTCCAAGGGAGTGCAAAGATATAAATTTATTTTGATTTTTAAGCTTTCCGTTTAAAAAATCAAGAATTATTTTACAGTTACTTTGTTTTTAACTTCCTCAACAAATTCTTTTGCTGGTTTGAAAGCTGGAATATTGTGAGCCGGAATAATGATTGTCGTATTTTTTGAAATATTTCTACCTGTTTTTTCAGCACGCTCCTTAACGATAAAGCTACCAAAACCTCTTAAATATACGTTTTCTCCCTTAGCCATTGAAGATTTAACAGTTGTCATAAAAGTTTCAATTGTTTTTAAAACTTCGTTTCTTTCAATCCCTGTTTCTGAAGCAATCTCAGCTACGATATCCGCCTTTGTCATTTTTGTGTGATTTTAATATTAAATAATAATTTGATTTTCAAGCCACAAAAGTATATATTTAAAAAGATATTACTTTTGTTTTTTCAAAAAAAAAATAAAAAAAATCTAAATGAGTGATTTTTCTCTACAAATAAGCGATTGGTACAGACGAAATAAAAGAGCTTTGCCTTGGCGCGAAACAAATAACCCTTATTTTATTTGGCTGTCCGAAATAATCTTGCAGCAAACTAGAGTCGATCAAGGAATGTCTTATTATTTGAAATTCATCCAAAATTATCCAACAATAAAAGATTTGGCACTCGCAGATGAACAAAAAGTATTAAATGATTGGCAAGGTTTAGGCTATTATTCTAGAGCCAGAAACCTACACTTTACTGCTAAATACATCTTAGAAAACTACAACGGAAAGTTCCCTAAAACGCATGCCGAAATAATTAATCTTAAAGGAATTGGAGAATACACAGCGGCTGCTATCAGTTCATTTTCGTACGGTTTACATCATGCTGTTTTGGATGGTAATGTTTTCAGAGTTTTGAGTCGTATTTTTGACATTGAAACACCAATTGATTCCCCTCAAGGAAAAAAAGAGTTTAGTACCTTGGCTCAAGAATTACTACCTGTCAAAAATAGCGCAACTCACAATCAGGCAATTATGGAATTTGGTGCACTTTTTTGCACTCCAAAAAATCCCGATTGTATCAATTGCGAAATCAGTGTAAATTGTCTAGCGTTTCAAAATAAAACAATAGAAAAAAGACCAGTTAAAATCGGAAAAATTAAAATTAGAAAACGATTTTTAAATTATTTTGTCTTAAAAAATTACACAGAAATTATTATTTCAAAGCGCATCGAAAATGATATTTGGAAACATTTATATGAATTTCCAATGATTGAATCTGATCAAGAATTAAACGATGAGCAAATAGTAGAATTAACTCAAAAAAGATACAAAAAAACACCTCTAAAAATCATTGCAACTAAAAAACATATTCTAAGTCACCAACATTTATTTGCTAAATTCATTTTTCTTGAAATTGGAGATTTAAAAGGCATTCAGCTGAAAAAAAATGAAGAATTGATACAAAAATCTAACTTACATGATTTTCCAATTCCAAGAATGATAGACCGATTTTTGTTAGAAAACGAAATTTGATGTCTTAAAATTTTATTTGTCAACTTAATATTTTATATTTGTATCTAATAATAACTAAAAAACCGAATATGAAAATAACATTTACACTTCTTGCTTCTTTATTTTTTATTGGTAATTCCTTTTCTCAAGTGCTAGGGATTTATGAATTTACTGGGACTGGAGCTTGTCCAAATCAAAATCCAGCAATAACTGCACAACCAACAGGAGCTACATTTTCTGTAATGAATTCAGTTGGAACAACTTGTGTGGTGACAAACAATGTTTACAATGCCTCAGGTTGGAACCCTGCAACTACAATTGATTTAACAAAATACCATGAATTTGCTATTACAGCAGACAATGGGAAATTACTTGTTTTAGATTCATTAATTTTTGCTTCTAGAATAAGTACAAATACCGCAAAATGGTACTTAAGATCTGATGTAGATAATTTTGCTACTGATTTGTCAATGGGCGATAACACTGCTACTTTAGATACATTTAGAGTCAAATTACCTGTTTCTCATCAAGGAATTCAATCGGTGAATTTTAGATTTTATGTTTCAAGTGTAACCGATGATCAAAGAGCATGGAGAATTGATGATGTAACAACAAAAGGCTTGATTGTAAACAGTAATCTTTCTGTAACTAAATTGGAAAATGAATCCTTTTCAATTTTTCCAAATCCAGGAAATGACAATATTACGATAGCTAATAAAAATAATTTGACCGATGTAAAAGTTACTTTTATCACTTCTGATGGAAAGATTGTAAAAGAATCTCTAAACGAAACAGTTATCAATGTGAATTCGTTGGAAAAAGGAATTTATTTTATCAGAATTTCTGAAGCAAACCATGTTTCTACATTTACTTGGTTAAAAAACTAAAATCTACTTCAATCTAAACTTCTATGAAAAAAACATTTTTAGCCCTAATTTTAGGCTCATTTTCATTTTTTTCTTTTGGTCAACAATTAGGAATTTACGAATTTGCTGGCACTGGAGCATGTCCGAATCAAAGTCCAAATGTGACAACGCAACCAGCTAACAGTGAATTCGAGGCTTTCACAATGCAAAATGTATATTGTGTCAGTACTGGGAATGTTTTTAATACCAAAAGCTGGAACACTGGGACAAATGTAAATTTAAGCGAGTTCATTCAATTCGGAGCCCACACTATCAGCTGCTACAGAATGAATTTGGATTCAATTATTTTTGAATTTAGAAATACAGCAACTGGAAATACTCCAACTTGGCATTTGAGATCAAGTGTAGACAATTACGCAACAGATTTAGCATCAGGTCTTTCTGCAACCTCAACTGCAATGTTTAGAGACACAATTATTCTAAATCCAACAGATTTTTCTTTATTGGCCGAGGTTCAATTTAGAATCTATTTGACTGAAATGGGGTCAGCTGGTGCGGCATTTAGAATCGATAATCTACAAATTTTTGGCTCTGAAACTTTAGTAGGAACTGTAGATTATTACGTTGATAATGATGGAGATGGATTTGGAACTGGAACTGCAACACCAGCTTGTTTGAACCCTGGCGGATACTCCTTAAACAACTTAGATTGCGATGATAACAATATAGCTATAAACCCAAATACATTTTGGTACAATGATGCAGATTCAGATGGTTATGGAAGTGATTTAGCTTTTGAAATAGGTTGTACTTCAACTTTCACTAACCCTGTTACAAGCGGTGACGATTGTAATGATAATGATAGTGCTTTAAATCCGGCGACAGTTTGGTATGAGGATTTGGATAATGATGGATTTGGCGATGATAATACAACAGAAACTGGATGTAGTTCAACTTTAACGAATCCTGTTTTAATAGGAGGAGATTGTAGTGATATTGCTTCTGATTTGAATCCGAATACGGTTTGGTATGAGGATGCTGATGGTGATTTTTTTGGGAATGATGCAAATTCTCAAGTTGGTTGTACTCATACCTTTAGCAGTGCGACAACAACTTCTGGTGATTGTGATGATAATAATCCAGAAATAAACCCAACAGCAACTGAAACCTGTGATAATTTAGATAATGATTGTGACGGACAAACAGATGAAGGAATAACAATTACTGAGTACTACGTTGATCTAGATGAAGATGGATATGGAGCTGGAATTGCTGGAGATTTTTGCTCAGATCCAGGTGTAGGCTTCTCAATCAATAATGATGATTGTGATGATAACAATTTTGATATTAATCCAGGAGGAATTGATGAACCAGGCAATGGCATTGATGAAAATTGTGACGGTTTTGATGAGCCATTTTTCACAGACAACGATAGTGATGGTTTTGATAGCGGCTCAGATTGTGACGATTCAAATCCTGACATCAATCCAGGAGTATCTGAAATTCCAAACAATGGAATTGACGAAGATTGCGATGGTAGTGATTTGACAAACGGAATCACTGAAAACTCAAAATCAACATTGAAACTCTTCCCAAACCCGGGAACAAATTCTTTATTCATCGCAACATCTGATCTTGAAAAAGGAAATTTCACCATTGAAATCTTAGATAACCAAGGTAAAGTGATTTTGAAAAATAAATTAGATTTAAACCAATTGGGAACAATGGAAATCAATACTTCTGAATTTGCAAAAGGTGCTTACCAGGTTGTAATTCAGAGTGATAAACAGATTTTTAGAAATTCTTGGGTGAAATTGTAAAATACTCAATACTAATTTTTCAAAAGGTGCTTAAGAAATGAGCACCTTTTTTAATTATCTAATAAATCGCTATCCTTTTCTTCACTTTTCTTAAAGGGATTAAAAAAGTAAGACAAACCAACAACAAAAATTCCTGCAATCAGAACGTATTGATCGTAGGGCCAATGTTGCATTTTGAAGATTAAACCAATAAAAACTAAAACACTACCAACCCAGAAAATTGGATTGTTATTTTCTGAATCTGCATCAAATCTAAAAGACAACAAATTCATCAACATTGCAATCGCACCGAAGATAATTATTCCATACTTAGCATTTGCTTTTGAAATTATACCGGTAAAAACATCTGTAAATACTGCCATTGCTAAAATAAACGCAATTGCAAAACAAATCGAGCCAATTTTTTTAAATATCATAATCTACTATTTTAATTTTTCATTATTATGGTGGCGCTGGCTATCGCGATTTGTTTTTTTCTCTAAATTCTTTTTCAAAGCTTCTTCCAAATCAATTCCTGTCTGATTTGCCAAACAAATTAAAACAAACATAACGTCTGCCAA
>JBKCGI010000083.1:0-9212 GCA_046303515.1 Flavobacteriia bacterium
CCTGGTCTATGCAGACGTTTCTGCGCTTGTTCAATTTGTTCGGGGGAAAAAGGAAAGTTCATCATAATAACGTGTTTAGCGTTTACAAGATTAATTCCAATTCCTGCTGCTTTCATATTCCCTAAAAACACTTTACATTTATCATCTTCAATAAAGCGATTAATAAGTATTTGCCTTTTGTGTGGTTGTACTGTTCCATCAATCTTTACACAGCTATTACCATACAATTCTTCTAATCGGTTGATAGGATCTTTGTAACCACTAAAAACAACAACCTTTTCACCTTCTTCTACGAGAGAATCAATTAAAAGTTTCACTTGAGATACTTTTGATGTTGCAACAAGGCGATTTAATGTATGGATATTGTTTTTTATCTCATGGTTCATCTTTTGTTTTTCAACACCTTGGAGTAAATCGTAACGAGCTTTCTTTTCCCGCAGATTTTTTAATTCCTCGTCATATTCGTTGTTCAGTTCGTTGTGTTCAAAGTAATAATTAGTGATAATTATCGGCGGAAGATTCAAACAATCCTCGGAACGAAGTCTAATCATTAAATTGGATATTCTACCTTTTAGTTCATCGATATTCTTTGCGCCAATAATCTTTCCACCTCTTGCACCAACTTTTAGGGTGTACCTATCTTCAAACTTTGATTTAGTCTTTCCTAATGGATGATGAGCAATCTTTAAGTAAGAAAACATATCGTTTATTCGATTGGTTATTGGTGTTCCTGACAACATTGTTATTCTTGCTTGAGGAATATGCTTTAAAAATTCAGCTAAGTGCTTACTTCTCAATGAGTTATGATTTTTATATGCGTGACATTCGTCGATTATCACATGATTCACTTCATCACGAAGTAAGTAATCCATATTCTTTTTTACTTGTTCGTAATTAAGCACTACAAAACGTTCTTGAAAAGCTTTAATGTTCTTAGACTTTACAGCATCAAGGATTGTCCAATACATTGGATTGTAACCCCAAAAGCGTGTCATATCTTCATACCAATTCCATTTGACTAATGTTGGACCGATAATAACTGTTCTCCTTGCTTCTGTAACTTTTGACATTGTAGCTGAAGTAATAGTCTTTCCTAATCCCATATCCAAAGCCCAAAGGTTATGTTGCTTATTAATTGAAAAAGCAAGTGTTTCTTTTTGATGTTGGAATAAATCTCTGGTGTATTTAGTTTTTGGATAATAATTATTCATAAAGTCATTGTAGACATTTAGATATAATTGCTTTAATCCTGCGTATATTTTATTTCGGTACACTTCGTACTGTTGGGATGAAATTATGGCGGGAAAAGCCTTCTTTAAGAAATATAAAGTAGCTTTCTTAGAAACAACTCTCACATCAATTATGTAAGAGTTGCTTTCAAGTTCATATTTAATATCCAAACAATCAGCATTGAAGTTATCTTCATCTGTCCAAATGTATTTAGAACATCGAACACGATAATTGTCAATTACGTCTATTTTTGACATTTCTTATTTCTCAATAAAATCAATTGATAATTCTGTTCCTTCAGGTTGTACCATTTCAATAAGTAATTGGTAGCCTTCTTTATCACAAACTTTTAAGATAAAGTCAAGTGTCTTTTTATCAAGTAAAGAACCATCTTTGATAACTAAAAGTTTTAGATTAGGATTTAAAGCCATTCCGATACGTACACCGATACCAATTAGCCTTGAAGTAGGTATTTGGTCATCTGATAAAGGAAGCCCTTCATATGTCACCATTTCCTCGTTAAAAGCTAATCCTTTTACTGGAAGTTCTGAAGAAGCGAATAGTTTAATTTTCTCATCTTCAATTTCAGCTAATCGTTTGGTGATTTCATCGGATTCCTTTTGCCTGTCCTTCAGATTCTTTTCATCTTCTTGAAGTTGTTTTACTTTCAATACGTTTTGATTGTGTTTTGAAAGTTCATCCATTTCTTTGTTCAATGAATCAATGTCGATTAATGGGTTTTTGTCCATGTATGATTGGCATTGTTCAACTTTTTTATCAATCAAATCTTCAATTATTTTAACAATGGCTTGTTCTGTATCTTTGATTGAAGCTGTATCAAGTAAATCAAATAAATCTCTTGTTGCTTCAGATTTAGTTATATCTTTAAATTTAATATAATCTTCGCATTTTTTGAACGTTTCATTCTTCTTACGTGCATCTTCAATTTTGGCGGAAACATCAGAAGCAGTTTTTTCTTCTTGATACAATTCAATTTCTTCAACTGTAAAGTGATTATTGGTAATGTTTCCTTGAAGGTAACGAATACCATTATTTATTTCAGTTCTTTCCGCATAGATTTTAGATTTTTCTTGATCCAACTTCCAAAGCTTTTCAATTGATTCCTTACTCATTAAAGTTTTAAGTAATTCAATCTGTTGTTTCACTCCGGCAGTAGAAACTTTTCCTGTATCTGTTCTACCCAAACGAATAAAGTCCATTATATCAAAAGATATGTTTCCAATAATCTCTTGAAGTACTCCTTTTCCGCCCGTAATTTTAGCTCCTTCTTCATTTTCAAGTACAAGCCTCCCTCTTGAATGTTCGGCGGAAAAATAACACGCTACATTGTAGACAACTTGCTCACCATGTAATGCACCACCAATAGTTAATTCAACCTTTGCTCTTTCTTCACCTTTTTTAATTGGTTCAAGTGGCATAAAGTTAGCATTAACAGGTGAACATATCGCTTGAATAAGAGATGATTTACCTACGTTGTTTGGTCCAACGAACATTGCTGAACGACCATTAAATTCTACCTCCTTAAAAGTAATATTCTTAAAGTTGGTAATACTTGCTTTAAGAATCTTTAATCCTGTTTCTTCTGATTGCATCTGATAGTTTTTAAACGATTAATTAACTCTGTTTTTCCAAGCCATCTTAGCTTCTTTTAACTTTTTCTTTTCCGCATCAGTTTTATAAAATTCAACTCTATAAATCTCAACTTTATTCGAGTTAATTTCTTTCTGCAATTCCAGGTTCTTTCTCTCGTAATCACCTGTTTTGTTTTTACTTGTTGTACTCATTTATTTATTTATGATTTAAAATTGTTCTTCTGAAATTTCAGCAGTAGCTTCAAGCTCTGCTTTATACTGTGGACAAACTGAACTCATTGAACAGTAGTTTTTACATCTGAAAGATTCAGCAGGTCTAAACTCAATGTACAATGCTTGAGCAGGAGGATATTTAAACTGATTTTCAGTTACAAATGCTTCAGCCATTTTTTGTGCGGGAAAAGTTCTTAATGCGTTTTTTCCTCCCTTCTTTTTAACCGCATACGTGTCAGCTTTAGCCCATCTATCTAATTTAGTACAAGGAATACTTTCACCTTGTTCAGCTCTTTGATGGATTAAAACTCTTTGGTCAATATACTTTAAAACTTTATCGTTCTCACCAACTTCCAACGGGATAATAACAACTGGAGCTTGCGGATAATCTTTTGATGATTTAAGTTTCATCTTAGACCAATCTTTTACGATAGCAACTATTTCGATATGTTCAACTTCATATCCAATTGCTCTAAGCATAGCAGCATAAATATTCTGTTGCAGCTTCCATGAAGTTTTTTGTTCGGGGAAAGCCAAAGCTGAAGCAGTAATAGTCTTATAGTCACGTAATCTCTTTTCTGATTTGATATATCTATCAACTGTACCAGAAACAACCCAACCGTTAGATTCAATAGTTAATGTTTGTTCAGTCAACACATCATCTGAAATTTTCTCTTTTAAAGACGTTTCTACAATCTCATTTAATCGTTTAGCACCTTTTTCTTCTCCAAGCTTAGAAAGCACAGCAGAAGCCTTCCAAAGCGTTCTTGCATCGTATGAAGCTTGATGAGCTGTTTCTAATCTTTCATGGATTGCTGTTCCAAAAAACATTGCCATTTGATCCGTTACATCAACTTCATAATCTGTAGTCTTACGAAGTAAACGAACTTGTGGAGCATCAATCAATGTAGTAACTGAAATATCTCCATTTACAACGTGATTATCAAGAGTTATTGCATCTACAAATTCTTGCGGAAGATTATGCTTATTGGTAAACTTAATTGCCATGTCTTGTAAGATTTTTATCGTGAATAATAAACGGTTCTTTTCCGTCGTGTTTTTCTCTGAATTTAAGAATTGCTGAAAGCATATCTACTGCTTCAATATCTTCTCCTTTGGAATAAAGGTTATCAGCACCTTCATAATACACACAATGAAATCTTTTCATCTGTATTGGTTCATGTCCTAAACCATTGTTAAATCCTTCTGCCATCTGTTTTTTATTTTATTTATTAAAAAATATTAGGTAAATTTTCACGAACTTTAGCGAAAACAAAGTGTTGTAATGTTTTGAAATTAATAGTTGGATTTCGGTGTTCTTTAATGAAGTTCCAACATTCTTCCTTTACAATTTCGTGATAAATCGTGTTTAATAACCTTGGAATCATTTTACTGTTCCAACCGTCAACGCTTTCAATCTTGTAAAACTCTTTTTCGCAAAAAGCATGAGTCACATATTTTTCAGCAATTTCTTCCTCAACCATTTTTCTTCCATTAATTATTGATTTACCCATCACCTTAGCGTGTTTCTCTTTAAATTCACTTGTGACTATTTTAGCCCAAGTTTTGCGACCGTATTTATTTGTAAATGCGTAGTTCTTTAAAACGATTCCTTCACCGCAACCTTTACCATCTTCAATTAAAAAATCATTCTTCATCAATTGATTTATTAATTGCTCGTAATTACTATTCTTAATTACAGATATGGGTGGTATAAAGTCAATTTCATACTTCTCTAGTAAAGGCTTGTAGTCGTTATAATGAAGGTAATTGAATTTTTCATCTGCATCGTGATGAAATTCGTTTAAATCCTTATCTTCCACAACATCAAAAACATAAAACCTTCTCCAAGCATCTTCTCTATAGGTTTTTAAAGAATGAGGAACAAGCCATTCGCCAAATAATCTATGCGTTGGGTTTTCAATAAGGTAATTCAATAAGTTTGGTTGTTTCATAACCCAGCCTAAAAAACCAGCGTTATCCTTTTCAATAGATAAGTGCCTTGTTCGACTTCCGGCCTGTATTTCTCCATTATGAAGCCATATACTTGCGTTTGTTCCGTCAATTTTAGGAAAAATAAAACATTCTCCTAATTCAATTTGAGCCACTTCTGTAGTTCCAAATCTTTCTAAATGTTGATACTTTTTAAACATATTCTTATTTTATTTTAGTAAAACCACTCAATCCAGTTAACTTATCAATCTTATATGAATCTGCATCAGGAACTCTTGCTCCTTTTTCAACTTCAAGAAAGACAATGCAATCTGAAATAAATTTATGTAATCTTTGTTTATTCATCTTAGATTTTTCCTCGATAAAAATTTCTGTTCTGTCAAGCTTGTGATTGAACACTAATCCCTTGGCACATTCCATCTTTAGGAAGTGGTCAGCCTTTACTTTATCCATCGCATCCCAACCTTCGTTAGTGAATACTTGTATGGCAACCGAAAGAACTACCTTATGATAAAAGTCGTACATCTCTTGCTTATCTGATTTAGAAATTTTGGCGGAAAACTCAACCTTTAAAGTCTTTTCATTATTCTCTAAAAGAAAATCATAGAAATCTTTTTGTGTAGTCAAATCACGTACCATATCTGAAACATTTGGCCCTTGACCTACTTTGAAATTAAATATTGCATTATTCATTATAAGCTGTTATACGATGGTTACAATTTTTAGTTACACAATATTGAACAAAAATTAAATCTTTTTTTTCTAAGGCATCATCAGGAACTAAATCCAATAGTAGTTGTAGGTTATTTAAAACTTTAGAGTTAACAAATTTACGAACTTTTTCCGGCATATTTTCATTTTCAATTGCCCAACCAATAAACTTTTTTAAATTTTCAGTTATTTCAAAGTAAGTATGTATCTCTTTTGATGAATGTTCAATATCTCTTTCAATCGATAGGAAGTCTTGAATCATCTCAACTACCAATTGATTTTGTAGCTTATAGAAATGCTTTTCAAATTCACCTGGATAACCTTCAAAAGTATCAACGGTTATTTCGTTGTTGAGAAAGTAATAGTAATCAAAACTATTCTCCCGTTTCTGTATCAAGTCTATTACTATCATTTAGCAGTCTTAAAGTGGTTAATACTTGGTCGATTTTATCATCTGTAGCGTTTATAAGCGCATGAATTAATTCATTGAGGAATTTATCTTCTGGCGGGGAAGAAATAGTTGCAAAACCTTTTGTTCCAAACCTTTTATTTTCAAACTCAACATTAATCTTAGTAACAGTCTTATCTCTTGTTTGATACTCAAGATACTTCTTAAAAGAAAGCAACTTCTGTCTTTGTTCTTCGTAGCCTTGTACGATTGGTGATTTTGTTTCTTGATACATAATTTTAATCAGTTCTAATTATTAATACTTCTAATCCTTTTTTACTTGCTCTTGTAATCATGTCAGCAGTTCCTACGCTTTTACCATTCCAAAAGGCAAATAATACATCAGCGTTTTCCGCCATTAATCTATTTCGGATTGGACCTGCTGATTTACCATGAGATTTCCAATCGGCGGGGAAAACCTTTAATTGAAAGTTATTTTCTTTAGCATAACGTTCACCTAACTTATCAGCTCCACTTGAACCACCAGAAACTATTTGAACTTCTTTACTGTTGTGAAACAAATAATTATCTAAAGCACTTTTAAGCATTTCGTAATCATCAAAATCTCTACTTCCTGCAATTATTATTCTTAGCATAACTGTTAATTTGATAAATTATTTAAACTAAAAAAATCTTCTTCATCCAACAACTCAATTGAATTTATAGCTAAGTCAAAAGCTAAACTAACTAAATTTTGACTATTCTTTGGAAGGCTATTTTTGATAGCAAACTGTTTTAGTTTTGCCAACTTGACTTCATCTAAATCTATTACATTTTTTGCCATAAGTTTTTATTATAATTATAACATTTCATCTTAAATTTCTATAACAATTATAACAACTAATTGAATGGTTTATTATAATTGTTATAATTCAAAACGTATTTACTGTGTTTTAGGTTGTTGCGCTTAGCAAGTAGTTATGCCCCATTTCTAAGACGAGGCATTGTAAACTCTATTGACCTATTCCACATTGCAATTTTACCAAAGTTCGCCCCTCTCCAGTAAGCGTATTTCTTATGGTTGTAGAATTTCATCCACTTAAAACAAAATCTGAAAACTGAAATCTCCCATCCGCTATGTTTTGTTCCTTTATGAAATCTTGTAAAGTGAAAACGAGGCATAACAGCAATTTGGCTCAATGCCTTAGTTTCTACTTTCTCATTAATATTTTCTGTACTCATAATATTTGTGTTATTAAATTAATTTATCTGTTAATTCGGCACTAAGCCAAGTTGCAAAACGTTATGGCACATTAAAAAGATGCCATAACACCAAATAGGCGTAAGGCTTAGTATCGTTCTTCGTATTACCATTCCGTTTCAAAAAATATTTTAAAATTTCTCAATCCAATATCCATTCATTTTTCTACCAATGTTATCAAGCAGAAACATCCCCATTCCAAGCCACTCGTCAATTGGTCTTGTTTCGTCTGCCATTAAACATACTTGTTCTGGGGATGGCTTACATTTCCATAACCCCTTAAACTCTTGCGTGTAACTAACATTGTTGTCAGTCAATAAAACATATACTTCCATAATTTTAAAATATTTTTTGTTTAGTGCTTCGTATCAAATTTATCTGTTAACAGTCGCCCTACGCCTATTTGGATAACGTTATAAAACAGTTTGCTAAAAATTCCATTCTCTGCATTTACTACAATAGTGCGTATTTCCAAGTCCATCATCTTCTACTTCCACTTTATCGTGAACGCAAACCGCCACTTCGTTTTTTATAACATCATGTTGGCTCAATGCTTCTTTTATCGTTTCAATAAAACAATCTTCATCCATTGCTTGTATTACATATTCTGAATCAGCATAACAGTTTGCCCTGTTTTTAAAAAGCTGTCTTAATTTTTGTTCTTCCATTCCGTTCTATTTTAAGTTAATAATTCGCACTAAGCCAACATGAGGGACGTTAGCCGTAATTGCTACGATACTACTTTCAAACAATCTTCCGAATATCCAGTATCTATTGCCCACCTTGCAAATGTTTTGAATTGTTCTCCAAACATATCGGGTTTCCAATTTTTATCAAATGACAAAGAATACAATGGCGTTCCATCACAATCTTTATCGTGTCCAACTACAAAAAGCCTTAATCCCTTTTTGGGGCTTTCTAAATAACTATCATCAAAGTCAACTTCAACCAACGTCCCTAATGGGATGTTATGGCTTTTTGCGTTGTTTTCTTCCCGATATGTTTTGCCTGTTTCGGGATTTTTCAGGTCTGCAATGTTTATTAATTCCATATTTTTAAGTTTTGTGCTGATAAACCGCAACATACGGCTAACAGCGCTTTTGTGCTATTTGCCCCATTAAGTTTGTCGTTAAATTAAAGCCTTGTGCAAGGGGCAAACAGACACAAAGCCGCAAACCGTTAGCGGTCATTGCCCTAATGGGGCTAACATTCCGCAATGAGTACACGATTTCCAATAAGTATCTTTCTGAATGAAGTTGTGGTGGCAGGGCAACGAACCTATAACAGCAGGTTGGACAAAATTTTCATTTACTACCATTCTGCTATCAAGTATCTTATTGCATTGTATCAGCATCGCAATTATTTCTTTCTTCGGCAACTTCATATACATTGCCATTTTTTCTTCGTCTGTTTGTTGTATTACTTGCATCATATTATTTCGTTTTTATAATCCGTAAATGAAAACTTCGCCAACCTGCGAAACGTTAGCAGCCATTTAAGACCGAATCTGCCAACGCTTGACGAGTTTCAAAACAATCTTCGTCTTTTACCCAAAACTTGCAACCCATTTCACCACTTGTATGGTAAACTTCCAATTCAATATCGGTGTGTTCATATAGGTAATGTTTCTGACCTCTAATAGCCTCTACTTTGCCATTCATAATGTGTCGCCCATTTAAGAACCACACCTCTTGTCCGAAATTAAAACGGCTGCTAACAGCAGCTATGCCTAATTGCGGAGTTCCGTTGTAATCTGATACTTTTTCCATTTTATTATGTTTTGTTGTTAATTAAAAATTTCGTTCTTTAAGTCCGCAACTAAGCATAGCTGCAATACGTTATG
>JBKCGI010000084.1:0-5277 GCA_046303515.1 Flavobacteriia bacterium
GTAAAATAGAAAACCTATCTTTTAAATTTAAAGGATATTCTTGATTCCATAATTCATGGATTTCATTTTGCTGTTGCTTACTCAAAAAACTTAAAGAATGAATCTGCATTGAAGGCTTAATTAAATTGATAATATCAAAGCAAACCTAATCATTTTAAACTAAACAAAATACCAACTCTAATAAATAATCTAAGATTTATCACTAATTTTAAATAACTTTTAAACCTTTTTTAATTATCATTGTCAAAGATTCAAATCTATTAAAACTAAAATTTTTATGAAAACTATAAATACATATTTTATCTTTTTATTTCTCGTAATTAATTACTCTTTTGGTCAAACCCCTAGCGTCATTTCATGTTGGGAACAAAATACAAGTAATCTAGGATTTGCTGATGAGTTAACTAATGTGCAAGCAGTTAATTATTCAGACACCTATGTATATGTCAAAACTGAGGATATACCTTCTTGGATTCCTACAGGATATAATTGGCCCAACAATCCGTGGTTTGCTCAAGCAATGGGATATCAATTTCGTTTTAGAAGAAATCCAATTCCAAATGTTGGTCCAGAAACAAAAACAGGCTATGGCCATATTGGCTTGTGGAAAAATGGCTGTTCTATCTATAATCCAAAAGATGCTAAACACTACAAAGATTCCTCTACTTGGTTTCAAAATGCTTGGTTTTGGGAGCATTTAATTTTAGAAACATTTGATCCATGTATTGGGCACCCAAATGGTTCAGGCGAATATCATACACACGTTAGTCCTTCTTGCTTATATGACATTACTGATAGTTTAAACATTTCACCACTTGTTGGCTATGCCTTTGATGGATATCCAATTTACGGAGGATACGGACACTCAAATCCCTTAGACACTAATTCATCGGTAAAAAGATTAAAAAGTAGTTATCGTTTGAGAAATATTACTGAAAGAACTACTTTACCAGATGGTACTATTCTGTCTCCAGAGTACTACGGACCGCCAATTGATACAAATACAGTAAGTTTAGACCCTTTAAATAACACTCCTATTGCTGCACCTCTTGGTGCTTATATGGAGGATTATGAATATGTAGTTGGTTTAGGAGACCTTGACGAACACAATGGTAGGTTTTGCATTACAAAAGAATACCCAAATGGCACCTATGCTTATTTCACCACAATTGATTGGGTAAGCGATAGATATGACACAAGTATAAAACCCGTTTTTCCATACGTAATTGGAACTTCTTATTACGGTGAGGTCTATCCAACTGACGGAAATACTGGACCAAATTCTGGGTTTGTAGTGATTGACGAGCCTGTGACAACCTATACTAACATTGCTGGATTTGAAGATTTGGATGAAATTTTAAGAATCGAAATGTTTCCTAATCCAACGGCAGGACAATTAAATTTCCAAGTTGCATCTTCCCATTTTACAACTATTTATACAGCAACCATTTTCAATAAAATTGGAAAAATCTTTGAAAAAGGTGAGGTTATTCCCGGCAAACTATATTCATACGATGCAAGTGTTTTGTCAAATGGGGTTTACTATCTTAAAATCGAAACAAAAGATAAAGTTTATTCACAGAAATTTATTGTTTCTAAATAAAAATATATGAAATGACCATAAACTTTTTTAAGCATACCATTTAATATGAATAAAATAAGTTTATGAGAAAGCGAAGCGCTTACATCTGTTTATAACATTTTGTAATTGCTTGATTTAAAAATAATTAAAAAAATTTTAAACTGATGAAAATCACACTAGCAATTGCAACATTTTTTTACTCTATCATATCATTTTGTCAAAACACAGTTGGTTTAACTCAATATGAAACAGAAAATACCGAGGGTTACGTGTTGTTCTCTCCAATGACAGCAACAAATACCTATCTTATCAATAAATGTGGAGAAAAAGTACATGAATGGAATACAAGTTCATATAGACCAGGTTTATCAGCGTATTTATTGAATGATGGTTCCCTAATTAGAGCAGGTATTCTAGATAATCCAAATTTTGACGAAGGTGGAAGCGGAGGCATAATTGAGAAATTTGATTGGGATGGAAATTTGACTTGGAGTTATACTCTATCTGACAGTGATATATGTCAGCATCATGATTTTAAAGTCTTACCCAATGGAAATATTTTAGTAATTGTTTGGGATAGATACACTGCAAATCAGGCATTTGACAATGGCAAGAACACCAGTTATGCCAATTCTCATTTATGGAGCGAAAAAATTGTTGAATTACAACCAATAGGAACAAACGACGCAACAATTGTTTGGGAATGGAAACTATGGGACCATTTGGTTCAGGATTTTGACGATACAAAACTAAATTTTGGTATAGTTGCTGACCATCCTGAATTGGTAGATTTAAATTATTTCCCAGGTCAACCAACAAATATAGACTGGATTCACCTAAATTCGATTGATTATAATGAAGAATTGGACCAAATACTAGTTAGTTCCCATACTTTAAATGAAATTTGGATTATTGATCATAGCACATCAACGGTCGAGGCCGCAAGTCATACTGGCGGAAACTCAAATAAAGGTGGAGATTTATTATACCGATGGGGAAATCCACAAGCATATGAAAGAGGAAATCCAACAACAAAGGTTTTTTATGGTCAACATCATGCCACTTGGATACCACAAGGTTATCCGAATGAAGGAAAAATAATGGTTTTTAACAACGGTTTAGGCAGAACTGGAACATTTTCTTCAATTGACATGATAGATCCTCCTCTAGATTTGTCGAATAATTATACGATTGACGCAAGTTCTGCATTTTTACCTAACTCCTTATTTTGGACCTATACAGATCCAATTCCCTCTAATTTTTACAGTAGTAATATTTCTGGTGTATACCCTTTAGTAAATGGTTCTTTTTTAATCACAAGTGGAGCAAATGGCACTATGTTTGAAATTAACTCGAATGAAGAAACTGTATGGAAGTATATAAATCCTGTGAATAATACTGGAATTTTAAATCAAGGTACTAGTCCATCAAATAATGTAGTTTTTAGATCCAATTTTTACCCTTTTTCCTTTGAAGGTTTTACAGGAAGAACACTTGCTCCAATGGGAGAAATTGAAGGTAATCCAAGCTCACCATCTTTATGTGAATCAATATTAAGTATTTCAGAAGATAATTTTGAGAAGGGCGAAATAAATTTATATCCTAATCCATTTTCTGAGATAATTAATCTTGATTTTAAAACCAAAGAACAATTTATAGTTAAAATTACGAACACAATAGGACAAGAAGTTTTAAGGTACGAAAATTCATTTAATTTGAATGTCGCAGAATTATCAGAAGGCGTTTACAATCTAACAATAGTGTTTAACAATGAAGATTCTTTTTATTTCAAAGTTGTAAAATAAATAATTGACCATGTTTCGTAAAATTAATATTTCAATCCTATTTATTAGCATTTTTTGCTTTGCTTTTTCACAATCGAAAAATAAACGTAAGCAAAAAGTAGATTTAGAAATTAATATTGAACATTATGTAGATGATCTAAATCTCAAACTTGATTCAACTAGGAATCAAAATAGTTTGGGTAAAGATTTTAGCGTAAGTAAATTCAATTATTACATAAGCAATATTAAATTAGTGCAAAAAAATGGAAAGGAATATTTTAATAAGGAATATTTTCTGATAAAAGAGGAAGATTCTACCTCAAAAAAAATACATTTAAAAAATATTCCACCGGGAGAATATACATCTATTGAAATAACAATTGGAATAGATAGTGTGAAAAATTGTAGTGGTGTACAATCGGGCGCCTTAGATCCAATTCATGGTATGTTTTGGACTTGGAATACAGGCTACATTTTTTTGAAACTAGAAGGTAAATCAAGTTTTTCAAATCTTCCAAATAATTTAATTGAATATCACATAGGTGGATTTAGGCAAGAAAATAATTGTATTAGAAAAATCAATTTACCTTTAAATGAATCCTTAATAATTTCAAAAAATGGGTCAAGTAAAATCACCATTACAGCTGATATTTTAGAGCTATTAGCCTCACAAAAAGACATCGATTTTTCTCTTTTACCAGCTGTTACAGGACAAGTAAATTCACAAACAATTTGCAACAATTATGTTAATGCCTTCAAAATAAAAGCTATTTCAAAATGATTTATCGATTTCTTTTTTTATTTTTCATTTTAGTTGTTTTTTTACAATTCTGTTTTGAAATTGATGATCCATTTTTTAAAATCACAAAAAAAGATGTGGTTTTCAAAATTCCAAAAGGTTTTGGTAAACCTGTTTACTCATTTTCGGAAAACAAAATCACTCCAGATGAATTTATTTTAGGTAGAAAACTTTTTTATGACACTATTCTTTCCCTCGATAATTCTATTAGTTGTGGCACTTGTCACCAACAGTATGCCGCTTTTGCTCACATTGATCATGCCTTAAGTCATGGAATTCAAGATAGAGTTGGGACAAGAAATGTAAGTGCACTTCAAAACCTCGCATGGAGTGAAAATTTTATGTGGGACGGCGGCATTAATCACCTAGAGGTTCAGCCAATATCTCCATTAACAAATAAGGTTGAAATGGCGGAAAGTTTGGAAGGAATCATTTCTAAATTAAAAAAACGTGCAGATTACCAAAAAGCTTTTTATTTAGCCTTTGAAGATTCACTCATAAATACAGAAAGAATTATGAAAAGTCTTAGTCAGTTTATGGGACTGATGATATCTTCAAATTCAAGATTTGATAAATATATCGCTGGAAAGGAAAAGTTCTCTGATTCTGAAAAAAATGGCTATAAGTTATTTATGTCAAAATGCGCTTCATGTCACAAAGAACCACTGCTTACAGATCAAACCTTTAGAAATAATGGAATTTTACCAAATCCAAGATTAAATGATAAAGGGAGAGCAATTATCACTGAAAATAAAGATGATAATTTTAAATTCAAGGTGCCTAGTTTACGTAACGTAGAACTTACCTTTCCATACATGCACGATGGTCGCTTTAAAAATTTAAATGAAGTCCTTAATCATTACAATAACGCTTCAAATTTTGCTGATGGAACTGATGATTTAATTTTTAAAATTGGGAAATTATCCAAGGAGGAAATAAACGACCTAAAGATGTTTTTATTAACCTTGACAGACAAAACATTTATTTACGATAGACGATTTGCTGACCCAAACTTCAAAAGGTAAATGCAATTGAAAATCATTTTTGATACAAAAAAACCCAACTCAAGTAATAAACTGAAATAGTCTAAAAAATATAATTTTGAGGATAAT
>JBKCGI010000085.1:0-19655 GCA_046303515.1 Flavobacteriia bacterium
TGAATATTTTAAACCTTATTTCAAAAATAAATGGATATATAATTGCATTTACGATGTTATTTGGATTTATTCATTTTGCCTTTCTGTTTTTTAAAACATATTTCACAAAACTTCCCTTGATAAATGATTTCACAAAGAATGAAATATTACAAGTTGGAAAAGAATATCAGAAAAATAAATGGATATTTTTCAAGCTTATGCTCAAACCATTTTTTGTTTTTATTTTATATATAATTGGAATTTTATTTTTTGTTTACCTAATTTCAGCCGTAAAAAATATTATGTGGTGAATTCAAATCTGCACTTTCGCTATTTTTTTGTGTAATTCCGGCACCATCATCAACGCGGCTGAACAATAAAATGGATGAACTTCCATAATCAACCTTCCAGCTTTTACCGCTGGATCAGTTTGTGTCCACTCCATCGCTTCTTCCATAGATTTAGCATTAAGAATAAATATTCCTCGCACTTCATTATCATCCATAAAAGGTCCTGCAACAATAAGTTTTCCTTCATTTGCCAATTTAGCGATGTTATCCAAATGTGCCCGCTGAATATGTTCAACTTCCAAACTATCTTGCGAACGATTTTTCCCTGCTTTCAAATATACAAAGTAATAGGTTTTCATTCCATATTCATCTGCACCCAATTTTTTGGCTAAAATTGAATCGTAAGCAACTGTCTTTTCTTGAGTAAAAGAAAATGAGCAAAACATTAGAAGTAAAAGAAATAATATTGTGTTCATTGAATAAAATTTGAGACTAAGATAAGGCTAAAAAACAAAAAAGCACGAATATTAATACCCGTGCTTTAAAAAATATATTTTGGAAATTATTTTTTTCCTTTCAAACGATCTTGTTGTGCTTTTTGCATTTGATCTAAACGTTCTTGGAACTTAGATTTTTTCTTCGTTCCACCAGAATTAGCGTTTGCTTTTTTAGCTTCCATTTTCGCTCTCAATTTCGCTTCGTCAACAAAGAAATATTTGATTGCCAACATGATTAAAATAGAAATCAATGTTGAGATGAAGTAATAATAACTTAATCCAGAAGAATAATTATTGAAGAAGAAAATCATCATGAAAGGGAAAATATACATCAACACTTTCATGTTTGGCATTCCAGGTTGCTGTTGTTGTTGCATTTGACCACTATTCAACCAAGTATAAACCAAAGTAGTTACTGCCATCAATAAAGTAAATAAGGAAATATGATCACCATATAAAGGTATATAAAATCCGAAATCGTAAACAGAATCAAAAGAAGATAAATCTTCAGCCCATAAAAATGGTTTTTGTCTCAATTCAAAAGCTGCAGGAAAGAAACGGAAAACCGCTAACAAAATTGGCATTTGAATTAACATTGGAATACAACCCGCTAACGGAGAAGCACCACTTTCACGATAAAGTGCCATCATATCCATTTGTTTTTTCATCGCATCAGCTTTGTCTGGATATTTTTTGTTTAATTCTTCAATTTCTGGTTTTAAGATCTTCATTTTTGCTGAAGAAACGTACATTTTCCACTGAATTGGAGTTAGGAATAATTTGATAATCATCGTTAACAATAAAATCACCAATCCAAAACCTAATCCAGAAGAAGCAAGTACATTAAACATTGGTTGAATGGCATAAATATTAATCCAACGAAATAATCCCCAACCGTAATTGATAATGTCTTCGTAGTTAGAATCGTATGATTTCAACAATTCGTAGTCATTTGGACCAAAGAACCAATTCATTTTAGCACTTGCCACATCACCGCTCAAATCTAAACCAACTTGAGATTGATATTTTTTGATGTGTGTAAAGAATTTTTTATCTCCTTGCTTGAAATTTCTGATTTTAAATTCAGCTTTTTTCTTAGAGAATTCTTTTTCAGGTTTAACAATTGTTGTAAAATAACTTTGCTTGAAAGCAATCCATTCAACAGGCTGCTCAACTTTCAACTCATCGTCAGCCATTTCACTTAAATAACTAAAATCTTCACCTTTGTATTTGTAGCAAATCGTTGAAACTCTTTTTTGCTCACTTAACAAACGTTCTGTTTTTTTCATGTCAACATTCCAAATATAATTGGTTTGTTGTGCGTTTAAACCTACTTGTTTGATTTCATAATCTAAATCAAATTTTCCTGGATTTAACTTGTATTTGTAAGTTAATTTTTTTCCATCTTCTAAAGTCCAAGCTAGAGTAACAGAGCTTTTTGTTTTCTTAACAACTTCAAAAGCTAAATCAGCTGTCTCGTATGTTTTTCCATTTGAGGAAAACTTTAAACCATTCGTTGCATCTTTGGCATCAAAAATTTGAAGAGGCTTGTTCTCCTTATCTTTAGCAACAAAATTTTTATAACTTTCATATTCCTTTAGATAGGCAGACTCAACAATCCCTCCTTTAGTAGAAATATCAACAATTAACTTATCTGATTCCAAACGAATTACTTCAGGAATAAAAGCAACTTCTTTTTTTGCTATATCTTTAATTTCAACAACTGCAGTTGAACTTTTTTCTGCTTTTTTAGTCGCAGCTTGTGTTTTTTCTTCTTCTTGCTCCTTTTTAGCTTCTAAAGCAAGTTCTTTTTTCTCTTTTTCTTGTTGTGCTTTTTGAGCTTTTAACTCCTCAGCAGAAGGTTTGTTTAATAGCGTGAAAGTCACTAAAATAGCGCCAATCAATCCCAAACCTAAGATGGTATTTCTATCCATTTATGTATTTAATTTATTTATTTCTTTAATTTTCAGAGTGCAAAAGTGCAATTAATTTTTCACTTAGCATTCTTTTGCTCAATTGAAGCATTCACGAAACCAACAAATAAGGCATGTGGATTTTCAACTGTACTTTTATATTCTGGATGATATTGAACTCCAACAAACCATGGATGCTCAGGAATTTCAACTACTTCAACCAAACCTGTATCTGGATTTGTTCCTGTAGCCTTCATTCCATTTTCTTCAAATTGAGACAAATACTCGTTATTGAATTCATATCGATGTCTATGTCTTTCCTCAATTAATTCAGAGTTGTAAGCAATTGCCGTTTTAGAATTTGGAAGCAATTTACATTTATATGAGCCTAAACGCATTGTTCCGCCCATATTTGCAATATTTTTTTGCTCTTCCATCATACTGATAACTGGAAATTTCGATTTTTCATCGATTTCAGTTGTATGAGCCTCAGTCATGTTTAATACGTTACGTGCAAATTCAATCACTGCACACTGCATTCCTAAACAAATCCCTAAAAATGGCACTTTATTTTCACGAGCGTATTTCACAGCTTCAATTTTACCTGAAATTCCACGAGAACCAAAACCTGGAGCAACTAAAATTCCATCTAAACTTTCTAATTCAGCAGCAATATTTGATTTCGTCAATTTTTCAGAATGAATCCACTTTAAATTCACACGGCATTTATTGGCAACTCCTGCATGAATAAAAGATTCAGCGATAGATTTATAAGAATCTTTCAATTCAACATATTTTCCTACCAAACCAATGGTAACTTCTTCTGTAGGATTTTTTAAAGTGTGTAAGAAACTTTTCCAATTATCTAAATTTGGAGTAGTTCTAGATGGAAGGTTTAACTTTTCCAAAACAACTTTATCCAATTCTTCAGCTTGCATCAACAAAGGAACATCGTAAATCGTTTCTGCATCACGAGATTCTATTACTGCGTTGATACTCACGTTACAAAATTTTGCGATTTTTTTACGCAAATTCAAATCCAATTCGTGTTCAGTTCTACAACATAAAATATCCGGCTGAACACCTAATTCAAGTAATTGTTTTACAGAATGTTGCGTTGGTTTTGTTTTTAATTCTCCTGCAGCAGCCAAATATGGAATCAAAGTCAAATGAATTACGATACAATCATTTTCATATTCCCACAACATTTGTCGCACGGCTTCTACATAAGGTAAAGATTCAATATCTCCAACTGTTCCACCGATTTCAGTGATCACAATATCAAATTCTCCTTTTTTACCTAAAATTTGAATTCTGTCTTTGATTTCATCTGTGATATGAGGAATTACCTGAACTGTTTTACCTAAATACTCTCCTTTACGCTCTTTTTCAATTACAGCTTGGTAGATTCTACCCGTTGTAACATTATTCGCCTGCGAAGTTGGTACATTTAAAAAACGCTCGTAATGACCTAAATCTAAGTCAGTTTCCGCACCATCATCTGTTACGAAACATTCACCATGTTCATAAGGATTTAATGTTCCTGGATCGATGTTGATGTAAGGATCTAATTTTTGAATTGTTGCTGTATAGCCTCTAGCTTGTAACAATTTTGCTAAAGATGCTGAGATAATACCTTTTCCAAGAGATGAAGTAACACCGCCTGTTACAAAAATGTATTTTGTGGAATTTGACATTTAGAATTAATTTGTAACTACGGGGAGCAAAAGTAATACTTTTCTATGAAAGATTCTAATTAAAAGATGTTAAATCGCAAAGATTGTTGGAAATTTAAAGTTAATGTTGAAATTTCAATTCCACCATCCTTCATTGAGCGAGAATTGCAAATAAATTTTATCTTTTCTGCGTTCTTCTTTCTTAAAACTTGGTTTACCTTCCGAATTTAATCTTGGATAATGTGGTGTATTTCGTTTGTAAGTTTTTGGCATAAAAATAAGGTCATGCGATAATCTATTTTGCAAGAAATGTCTGATTTGTTCGCTATCCAAGCCGATTTTAGTACCAACCACCTGACTAATATTTTGAATTTCATATTTAGAAAAAACTCCCCGCACACCTACTGAAACAATACCATGACTGGTTTTTCCGTATGGTAAATTTTCTAAACTTCGAAAACCGTTAGGGCAATTCGGCATAGGAGTCTTATTCCACACAGATTTTTTTGTTTCTCCCGTCCAAATATACATGTTGGTGAAATATTTTACATTTTGATTTCTATACGACAATTCTAAAACACCAGAACGAAAGCGATCTCGAGCTTGTCCGCCAAAAACATCATTTTCAAATAAAATTGAGAATTTTTTCAAGCCCAAAGACCAGCCTCCTGACAATTGAGATGTGCCAATATCATCTGAATACCAAATGTAATTATAACCAATTGCATAGTTGTAATGCGTATTATGCAGTAAAGCATCAAATTCAAAGTCTGGTATATTATCCTTTTTTCCTGCGAGAAGAATGATTCCAGAAGCAAAACGATTTTCAGCAAAATATTTTCTACCTCCATAGTTTGTGAAATTTAATTTACTTTGAGTGGAAAGATTTAACTGAACAAATCGATTGGTGTAATATAAATTTGAATTAAATCCAACAGCATTTATATGTGTTCCAAAATTAAATACGGCTCCCAATTGAAATCCAAAATCTTGGGTCCAACTGGTAAAAGCTGTCAAAACCATAATTTGTAATATCGCAATTTTTCTTATCAAAATCAGTGTAAAGCTATTTTATTCCTTTCAACGCAAAAATTAAGCCATCCGTAAAACTAAGTAATTTTAATTTGATTTTTTATTTACCTTTGAAATAATGCAAACATCTAAATATTTATATTGGCTCGCACAATTCGGCGGTTGGTTGGCTTACGGAACTTTAATTACTTTGGCTACCTATTCCGATGACCCTAGAAAATTGAATTCAGATTTTTTCATCTCGATTTCTCTGTTTTTATCTTTAGGTATAATCACAACTCATATTATGAGAGTGTTTTTTATTCGCTGGAAATTTTTAGAATTAAAATTAACACCGCTGATTCCAAGAATAATTGTCTTCTCGTTGCTAACGGCTTTATCTATGGCAATTTTTAATCATTTTTTCTCCTATTATATTGAAAAAGATTTCAAAAGAACTATAAATTCACTTCCTTTTTTAATTGAAGTGATGTCTTTCAGTGTGTTGATATTTTTGTGGAATGCCATTTATTTTACCTACCATTTTTTCAGTAAAACAATTTCACAAGAGATTCACGTTTTGCAAATGCAAGCAAGTCAAAATGAAATCGAATTGAAAAGTTTAAGGTCACAAATTAATCCACACTTTTTATTCAATTCTTTAAATAGTATTCGTGCTTTAATCGATATTGAACCAAAATCTGCCAAAGAAGGAGTAACTACGCTCTCCAATTTATTAAGAAAATCACTTGTTCAGGGCAAGAATGCTTATATTTCACTGGAAGAGGAAGTTGACTTGGTGAAAAACTATTTGGATCTAGAAAAAATTAGATTTGAAGAGCGTTTGAATGTAATTTGGAATATAGATGAATCCTTAATGGGTTTTCAAATTCCACCTTTTTTGATTCATACCCAAGTAGAAAATGCAATTAAGCACGGGATTTCTAAATTAATTGACGGTGGCAAAATTGAAATTGACATCTCTAAATATAATAATCTAGGAATTCGAATTGAAATCAAAAACACAGGTAAAATTTTAGAAGTACAAAGTGATACTGCAATCGGAATTGAAAATACTAAGCGAAGATTATTTCTTCAATACAAGGATAAAGCAAGTTTTGATTTATTTGATAAAGAAAATGTAGTTCACTGTGTGATATTAATTCATTAAATCCATAAAGAAATGAAAATGAGAACAATAATAATTGACGACGAGCGATTAGCACGTGAAGAGCTAAAGTCAATGCTTAGTAAATTTGATTTTCTTGAAATTGTTGCAGAAGCAAAAAATCCAAACGAGGGAATCGAAAAAATTAAAGAATTTGAACCAGATCTTGTTTTTTTAGACATCCAAATGCCTGGAATGAATGGTTTCGACATGCTTCAAAAACTAGATGAAATTCCGAAGGTTATATTTGTTTCTGCTTTTGATGAATTTGCTCTAAAAGCTTTCGAAGTCAATGCCTTAGATTATTTATTAAAACCTATTGATCCAGAAAGATTAAGAGATACCTTACAAAAACTGCAACTTCCAGAGGAAGATTTTACTACAAAACTAGGAGGTGTTGAATCTAGAAAAGATAAGGTTTTAACGAAAGGAGATAAAATTTTCATTAAAGATGGTGATAAATGTTGGTATATCGATATTGACACTGTCAGAATGTTTGAATCTGATGGCAATTACGTTAAAGTATACTTTGATAAATTTAGACCTCTAATTTTAAGATCTTTAAATTCGTTGGAAGAGCGTTTAGATTCAAAACACTTTTTTAGAGCCAATAGAAAGTATATTATCAATTTGAATTGGATTTCTTCCATCGAAAACTGGTTTAACGGAGGTTTGATGGTTAATTTGAAGGAAGGTGAAAAAATTGAAATTTCAAGACGACAAGCCATTCGCTTTAAAGAACAAATGAGTTTATAATTAAAAAAGGTCGCCAAATATGACAACCTTTTTTCTTTAGTAGCGGGGACACGACTCGAACGTGCGTCAGTCTTTCGACTGATATGAGCCCAAACTTTTATTTGACATATATTTTTCAACTTCACTCCAGCAAAAAGCTCTTCCTCGGGAAGTTTTCAATTCTTTTTCTCTTTTTAATGCGAGATTTTTTTCTGAAAATGTTTCTGTATAAATCAATTCCCATGGTCGAAATTTTACGGTGTAACCCTTGGTGCCTAATTCATTATGTGATTTTAAGCGCTCAATTAAATTTGAACTAAATCCAATATAAATTTTATTGAATTTTTCAGAATACAATAAATAGACTTGAAACATTTTAACTTGATCTAACTTGAGGAAAAATTAAAAAAGGTCGCCAAATCTGACAACCTTTTTTCTTTAGTAGCGGGGACACGACTCGAACGTGCGACCTTCGGGTTATGAGCCCGACGAGCTACCAACTGCTCCACCCCACAATGTGTTCATTTGAAAACCAAATGCGATGCAAAGATACTACTTTTTTTCTAATACGCACACATTTTTTATTTTTTTTGTATTTTTATCAAAAAAAAACACAATTTTGATTTTTATATCAGATTTGCTTTTAACTTTATCACCTGAATTTACAAATAGTTTAAAATATGTTTACAAACGACGAATTTAAAAAATACGCTACCAAACATCAAGGTATTAGTAGCATGCATTTAGAGCATTATATTGAATCATCTTTAACTCCTTATATTATCGAAGAGCGTCATTTGAATATGACACAAATGGACGTTTTCTCTCGATTAATGATGGATAGAATTATCTTCTTAGGGACAGGAATCAATGACCAAGTTGCAAATATTATCAATGCGCAATTATTATTCCTAGAATCTGTAGATGCTAAAAAAGACATTCAAATTTATCTAAACTCTCCAGGAGGGTCTGTATATGCAGGTTTAGGGATTTACGACACGATGCAGTATATCAAACCAGATGTCGCTACGATTTGTACAGGAATGGCAGCTTCAATGGGTGCTGTTTTAATGTGTGCTGGAGCAAAAGGAAAAAGATCTGCCTTGAAACATTCAAGAGTTATGATTCACCAACCGCTTGGAGGAGCGCAAGGTCAAGCTTCAGATATCGAAATAACTGCACGTGAAATTCAAAAATTAAAGAAAGAATTATACGATATCATTGCTTTTCACTCTGAACAAACTTACGAAAAAGTATGGGCTGATTCTGATAGAGATTATTGGATGACGGCAGAAGAAGCGAAAGAATACGGAATGGTTGATGAAATTTTATTGAGAAATCCAAAAGGATAATAGAAATTGCTCTTTTATTATATTGAAGCCCACTTTTTAGTGGGCTTTTTTTTATCCATTTCACCCCGTATTATTACGTGTTTTTATTTCACTTTTTACGTGTTTTTGGCTTATTAGGATTCAAAAAATAAAATGATATTTATATTTACGATGCCACTATTTATTTAGTTTAATATCATAAAATAAGAATGAAGAATGAAGAACAAAATTACAGAAAATGAAATAGAAATTATTGAGGAAGACGATGGTATAATTTTCATCACCTTTAAAACTAAAATTATTGATTTGGAAATTGCAAAAAAATTGGTCGAGGAGAGGCACGAATTTACAGATGAAAATAATTTATTGGTTTTTTGTGACGGAACAAGATCGAAAATTATAACAATAGAAGCACGAAAATATTTAGCTTCAAAAGAAGGCTTTGAAAATATAAAAGCTGTAGCTTTCTTCTGTAATAACACATTTACTTATTTTATAGTAAAATTCATAATTAGAGTGCACATCAAAAATTCAGAAATTCAAACACGAGTAAAAATATTTAATTCAAAACAAAAAGCAATTGACTGGTTGAAAAATCAGAAATAAAATCAGTTTCAAATCCTTTAATAAATAGTAAAATGGCAAAAATTAGACATAACGACTTCAATGATACGATTACAAGTTTATTGACGGAAGCAAAAAAAAGAGGAGTAATTAGACTAACTTGTGAAAATGATATTTATTCTGCTTCAAATATTTTGGTTGGGGAGCAAAAAATGATCAACTTTGGAACATGTGGATACCTAGGACTTGAAAGCCATCCAAAAATAATTGAAAAGTCAATAGAATTTACACAAAGATATGGCACGCAATTTTCTGTTTCTCGCACCTATTTAGAAGCCAAAAATAGCATGTATTTAGAAGATTTATTATCTCAAATTTTTTATAATAAAAATGTTATCACCTTTTCTTCAACAACATTGCTGCATTCAGCTGTAATGCCAGTGATAGTTGGAACAAATGACCTCATAATTTTAGACCAACAATGTCATGCGTGTATTCAATCAGCCGCCCAAATTTCTAAGGCCAAAGGAACTGAAATCAATATTATTCGCCATAGCAATTTAGATATGCTGGAGCACATTTTGAAACAAAACAGTGATAAGTTTGAGCGGATTTGGTATATGATTGACGGGGTATATTCAATGTTTGGTGATTTGGCTCCAATGCAAGAGATTAACTATTTGATGGATAAATATCCTAAATTATATTGCTATATCGATGATGCACACGGAATGAGTTGGCACGGGAAAAATGGCTGTGGAAGAATGTTTGAACAGACTTTACAAAATAGCAAAACAATGTATGTGACCACTATGGCTAAAGGATTTGGAGCAATGGGGGGAATTGCTGTTTTTCCAACAAATGAACTATTTGAAAAAGTTAAAATCTATGGAGGAGCGCTTACCCACTCCCACCCTATTCCACCACCAATGCTTGGAGCTTCAATTGCGTCAGCTGAAATCCATTTAACTGAAGAAATAGTAAATATACAACAACAATTAAAAGTAAAATTAATATACGCTAACCAACTTTTCGCAAAAACAAATTTACCTGTTATTTCAAACCCAGAAACACCAATATTTTTTATTGGAACAGGTCAACCTTCTGTAGGTTACAATTTCAATAAGAAAATATTAGACGATGGTTTTTATGTCAATATTGGAATGTTTCCAGCTGTACCAATAAAAAATACAGGCTTGCGTTTTACAATAACAAACCACAATTCTTTAGAAGAAATAAATCTTTTAATAAATTCTTTAGAACGTAACTTTAACAACACCATTTTAGAAGAAAACATTTCGTTATGTGAAATCGAAAAAGCTTTCAAATTGAAAACTACAAATTCGATTTCCTACAAACGAATTGGAGAAACTGATTTCGAGGTCCAGCTTGAAAGTAGTATTATAAATATTGATGAAAATACCTGGAATAATTTATTTTCAAATGATGAACTTTTTTCACATTCAAATTTATTATGTTTAGAAAATTCCTTTAAAGGAAATATAAAACCAGAGGATAATTGGGACTTCCATTATATTCTAATCAAAAACAAGCAGAATGGAATTGTATTAGCAACATTTATGAGTTCTGGGATAATAAAAGATGATTTAATGTCATCAGAAATTAGTTCGACAAATATCGAAACTCTAAGAAAAGAAAATCCATACTTTCTTTGCTCTGAAACCTTAATGATGGGAAGCCTCTTTACGGAAGGAAATCACCTCTATTTAGACTCAAATATTTCAAACTGGCGAGATGCTTTTGAGTTGTTTTTGAAGACAGTAAGTCAAATAAAAGAAAGGAAATCAATTAATTCATTAATAATGAGAGATTTTGACTCTGTAGACTCCAGATTTGAAGAAATTTTTCACAGTTATGGTTTTTTTAAATCGGATATGCCAAATGCCAATTTAGCCGAAGATCTCCCTTCAAATACAATTGCTTTTTATAATCAACTCAGTAAAAGAAGTAAACGCCATATAAAGGAGGATGTATTAGCACATTCACATGAATTTGAAGTAACTTTTGAATCTAATTTAAATGAAGTAGATTTGCAAAAAGCTTATGAACTCTATTGCAATGTTAATTTAAAAAACAGAGCAATAAATGTTTTTCCTTATCCTTACAAATTATTCCAAAAATTAAATAATAAAAATGATTGGGAATTTATTATTCTGAAAAATAATAATAAAATTGTTGCAATTGGATTATGTAATGCAGGCAAAAATTCATATATTCCCTTGCTAGTAGGAATCGATTACAGTATTAATTACCAAATAAATAGCTACAAACAAATGCTATACCAGGTTTGTTTAAGGGCTATAGAATTAGGTTGTAAGAGAATAAACTTTGGATTTTCGGCAGATACAGAAAAGAAAAAACTTGGCGCAAAACAAATAAATAAATGTGCATATTTGCAAATTGATGATTTGTTTAATCATGAACAAATTGAGACTTTTAATTCAAAAAACATAAATTTCAAACATGACTAACGCACCTTTAAATACTGAAAATGAATACGTTAAAATATACACTGAAGAGGGAATTATTGTAGGTGAAATTAAGAAAAAGGTTTTTGTTGATTTAAGTGGAGCTAAGAAAATTGTTGAGGATAGAAAAAAAATTACTAAAAATCAAGAATCATTAATTTTACTAGATGCTACAGAAGTAAAAGGTATATCAAAAGAAGCTAGAGATTATTTTGGATCAATGGAAGGCTCTGTCCTTATCAAAGCATCTGCGATTTACACTAACTCTAAATTATCATCCTTTTTAGCTAATTTTTTAATGAAAGTAAATCTCGTAAACACCAATGTTCCTGTAAAATTATTTACAGATAGGAAGAAAGCAATAAAGTGGTTACATACGTATAAATGAAAAACACAAAACTTAACATAGATAAGATTGAGGAAATCATCATGGCCTTTGCAAATGGTGACTATTCTAGTCGCCTTGAAATATCTGATGAATTAAATGAAATTGATATTCTTTCTTCAGGAATAAACATGCTTGGCGAAGAATTAGAAGAAAAATCAATTTCAAAAGACTTTGTTGTTAAAATCCTAAACTCAATACCTCAAGTTGTAGTTGTATTCAGTAAAAGTGGTAAAATCGAAATCTTAAATAGTTATGCTGACACATTTTTTGAGTTAAAAGAAAAAAATAAATCGTTAACAATTCAAAATTTTTTTCCAAAATCAATCCATCAAAAACTAACAAGTTTCTTAAAAACAAAATCTATTGGAAAAAATTTTAAGATTAAAATTTGTCATCCTAAAATCGAAGGAGTTGAGGTTTTTTTACTTTGTTCCCTAAATAAAATAATCCATCTAAAAAATGAAACCTATTTATTTATAGCAAAAGATATAACCAGTGAAAAAGCAGAGGAAAAGAGAATTATAAAAGCAACTTTGATGGGTCAAGAATTAGAACGAAAAAGATTAGCCTATGATTTACACGACTCTCTTGGACAGGAATTGAATGCCATCAAAATGTTTATGAACGCTATGGAATTTATGGACATAGAATCCTATCAGTTCAAAAAATCATTAAAAGACATTCATCAAATGCTAGATGACACAATTGATTCGGTGCGCAATATTTCATATAACTTAACTCCAAATATGCTTGAGAACAATGATTTATGTTCCTGTCTTAGAATTATTTCTCAAAAATTAATTAAAAGAATTAATGTCACTCTTGAATTTCCTGTCAAAAAAATTCACTTAGAGAACAAAAATATTGAGTTATTTATTTATAGAATTTTTCAAGAATTTATAAATAATACTCTAAAATACGCATTAGCCAACAATATCACTTTCAAAATTAAAGATCATGTAAAACTAAAAAAGTACATTTTCTTGTTAGAAGATGATGGTATTGGATTTAATATCAAAGAATTACAATACCGAAACGGTATATACAATATCAAAAATAGACTGGAAACATTAAATTTTAAATATAAATTTAGTAGTAAATTAAATAAAGGGACAAAATTGTATTTCGAAGTTAACTATAAATAACCTACATTATGAAAGATATTATAACCAAAATTTTAATAACGGACGATCATGCAATGATTAGAAATGGATTAAAACTGATGCTCGAGCATCAATCTAAGTTCAAAGCTGAAGTTCATGAAGCATCAAATGGAAAAGAGGCCATTGAAAAATTATCCCTAGAAGAATTTAACATTTTATTACTAGACATTACTATGCCTGAAATGGATGGATTTACTGTCTTAAGAAATTTAAAATCCAAAAACATTTTAATTCCAACTTTAGTAATTACAATGCATAAAGATGAAAACGTCATCAAGCAAGCTATTGATCTTGGAGCTTTAGGATATATTTTAAAAAATTCAGGTATGGAAGAAATTACGAAAGCCATTTCTACTGTGCTAAAGCGTGAACGCTACTTTAGTAATGAAATAGCTCAAATGCTTTTTAAAGAAAATCAAGAAATAAAAGAAAAAAAATCTGTAATTCAATTTGAGGACAACCTATCCAAACGCGAAAAGCAAATCTTACAACTCTTGGTGAAAGAAAAAAGCAATATTGAAATTGCTGAAGAATTATGTATTAGCAAAAGAACTATCGAATGGCATAGAAAAAATCTACTTTTAAAATTAAATGTAAAAAGCTCAATAGGCTTGATAAAGTATGCCATCAAAAACGGTTATGAATGAGTAAAAACACCTGAAGTACATAGTAAATATACGTGTTTTTCTCCTCATTTTTAAATTCAATTTTATTAAAAAGTAAATTTGAATATCAAATAAAATTATTTTTTAAAACTTTAAAATTGAATATTATGAAGTCGATTACTAAAAATCAATTAAGAAGAAATATTAGACCTTTAACGAATTATAAGTTAGATTTTTTTAAATTTACAATTACATTCTTATCTTTCATATTGCCTTTTTTATTTTTGGGATATGTGGTTTTTTCTGAATTTAATAATCTATTCCCATTTAAATGGCTTAAATGAAAAATCTATAAATTGTAACTAGGATTTTTCACCATTTAAAACACGTGTTTTACCACGTAAAAATACGTGTTTTTTATTCAGAAATGTAATTTTCACAAAATCATTGAATATTTTTACAATATAAAAAAACGACGAATTATGAAAAAAACCAATATACATGAAGCTCAATTTTCTAAGGTAAATTACTTCCAAAATTTTGAAAATCACCAAAGTTTAAATTGGAAAGAAAATATAAGCTTCATTTTCATGTTTGGAATAGTATTTATTTCAATCTCTATTGGATTTTGTTCCATAATTGGTTGGACCTTCAACAAATTGTGCGCTATCTTTTAGAAACCACCTTTAAACCTATACATAGTTTTAGTTTTAGTTATATCAAAGCCTTGGACTGGTTATCCAAGGTTTTTTTTGTACTTGAAAATTAGTTGAATACAAAACAGTTTATCACAAGCAAAAACACTTGAAAACACTCGTATTTACACGTGTTTTAAAATTATTATAATTAATCATTATTAATTTATTCTTAATTTAGAATTATTCAAACTTAAACCACCTTTTACTCTTCACATAGTTTTTGTTTTAGTTTAATGCCTTGGACTGGTTATCCAAGGCTTTTTTGTTTTAAAAAAGTAATTATGATTAAATAATCAAAAGAAAAAGCAAGCAAAAACAACAGAAAACACTCGTATTTACACGTGTTTATTACTGTTTTAAATCATTATTAATGAATTAACAATTAACTTTAATACAAATCTAATTAAAAAAGTTATGAAAAAAAACGTATATTTTATTACCCTAGGCTGCATGTTACTAATTTCTTGTAAAAAAACTTTCACGTGCGATTGCAACGCAACGTTAAGTGAAGGAACAATTAATTACAAACACACGATTAAAAATGAAACTGAAAAAAATGCGACAGTTGAATGTCAGAACATTGAATATAACACCGATCAGGAATATAGACTAAAAGGTGGAAGTTATATTTGTGATTTAAGGTAAAACACCTACACTAACAACAAAAAAAACAAAAGTCGTATAACAAATACGACTTTTGCTTTTTTATAAAAATACTTACATTGATTTTTTGATTTGTGAACAATCGATAAATAGATTTTTGGAATTATAAATAAGTAATTCCTCAATCAAACTTAAAATACAAATTTTTACAAAAAAATAATAAACAAATTTTCAAGTTTAAATCTCAAACTTCTTACCTTCGTGATAAACCACAAATGACTTATTAAACAATTCGACTAAAACAGTATTACCATAAATTTCGTAGCTACTTTGCGTTTGTTTTGTTATTTCTTCTGATTTCCCTTGACAGAATACACTAATTCCTCCCAAACTATTTCTATAAACCAAGGTGCTATTTTTAATTTTGTAATCAGCTGGAATGTAATTTAATAATTGTTTTTTTTCTCCTTTATAAAAAGTATAGATATAGCTATTTTCTTCCCAAATTACCAAATCATCTTTTGCTTCCCAAAAATTGGCTGAAAAATTACTTAATTGTTGTTTTTCACCATTTTGGTAATGCCATAAATTTCCTTGAATATCTTCATAAACAATAAAACCCCTTGCAGCCTTATATTTTTTTACAAACATGGATTCTAGATCAAGCATTTCACCTTTATCAAAAACTGTAAAACTTTGATTGATTGGATCATTGAAACAAATAACATCCATTCCAGCGTCAAAATTTATAGCTCTGGTGTAAACATTGTAATCAAAACTTTGTCCCCTCCACAAAAATTTAATAAAATCACCATTATCTTTGTAAACCACTGTATTGTCGCCAATTTTAAGCGGAAATTGCAAATCACCTGTCGACTGAACCAACTGATGATTTGTATTTTGATAACGATAATTTAGGGTATTAAAGCGCGTATCTTCGAAAATTATCAAACTATCACTTACTTCAAATCTATTACCAAAAACGGTCAACAATTCCTTTTTATTATTTGAATAACAATATAAAGCATTTGCTATGGCCCAAGCAAGTTGACCATCAGACAATTTATATTTGATGATTTGATTGGTAATTAATTGTGTGTTTTCACCATCATACAATTTAAAATCTCCTCTAAAATCAATATATACCGTGTACAAATCACTCCCTTCAAAAGAACGAATTTGTTGAAATTCTAATTGTCTAAAATTGTCTTTATAAAAGGTTTTGAAGAATTTATTGAAATCAATAAAAGGAGCAATTTGACTTGAAACCTCAAACAGGAAACATGTTAAAAAAATAAGGGTAATTTTTACTTTCATTGATTCTATTTATTTGGCCACACAGATTTTAATTCTTTGTTTGATACCATTTTGCTCCAACTCAACAAAATACATACCATTTTCTAAATTCATAATATTTATAGTCTGATTATTTAAACTCTGAGTTACAATTTGTTTTAAAATTAACTTTCCATTCAAATCTAAAATAGCTAACGATTGAAAAGCTTTTCCAGTATAATTCGCTATTAATATTTCATCTTTAGCTGGATTTGGAAAAATCTTAAATTGATCGTTTAACTCCTTAATACCTACATTATCAACATCATATAAGACTTTAAAATCATCAAAATAAAAACCATCCTCTCTTACACCTCCATCAGCTTTCATTACAAATCGGATTTTAATCAAATCTCCCAAATAGTCGTTTAAGGAAATCTCTTCCAATACCCAATCCAACTGAAAACCATCATATACTGGTTCACCCTCAACTTGCACTCCGCCATTTCCTCCAACTCCTGGATTGGTATATTTTCCGCATTGACCAACCCAAGTTTGACCATTATCAGTAGAAATTTCTAAACGTGCATAATCGTAATTTTCTTCGATTGCCCATTTAGCATAAAACTCAATTTTTGCATTTGTTCCATGCGTCAAATCAATTGTTTGATTAAATTGATAATTATTACTTGAATTATTGGAATAATTTCCATTTGGGCTATCAGTTAAGGAAGAACTTGGTGAATAAAACTCACTTGTACTAATATTCCAAGCACCAATCCAATTCTGATTGTTTTCAGCATTTTCTACAAATTGAGTTGTTGGATTCCCAAAAGTTTTTGTTATGGTGTCACGTTTGATATATCCTCCAAAATCAGAAGTTAATACATATTTGACTTCCTCTCCAACGAGAATTCCAGGATTTAAAACGTATGAAATTTGCCCGTTTATCAAGTTATTTTGAATTTCTGTGTAATTACTTCCATTTCCGACAGACTGAATTCCTATTAATGGTTCAATTGAAACATTTACGGATGCATCAATTAACCCCAATCGATTTAAACTAAAATGAAAATCGCCTGTTGTTGTTAAAATTGTATTTGGGTCAATGTCTTTTATTTCCCAATAATTGTGCGCTGCATGTGCCAATACTAAATTTGAAAATACCATCCCTTGACTAATTGGGATAATATTAATTGAAGCAGGCCAAAAGCCATCTGCATCAGAACCTATCTCAGGAGTGTAGGCAAGAATTTTAGGTTTTAAATCTAAATCAGTTAAATACATATAGTCATCAGAATCACCTGAAGCTGGATAAAGCATGGAAGATTTCTGAGCTATAAAACCATTATATTGAACCATGTGAGAACCAAGAGCTTGCAGATAATCGTGATCTTGCGCAAAATCTGCTGCATTTGCTCCGATCGGGAATAACAGCAAATTACTGTATGTATGAGCATTAAAGGCCAACAAAAAATCTCTGTTTTCACAAAACCATTTCATAGCCTGAGTTTCTGGCTCAGAAAAAGCTGAATCACCTGGATAAACGTCAGAATTAGAATTCATGTCAATACCAGTTGTTCCCCACTGATAATCATAATTTCGATTTAAGTCAACACCAAAAGTTCCATCCAAATTATTGCGTTTGTTTTTTCGCCACATTCCTCCCCCGTTTGGATTAGTTGTCTGGTTTTGAATATATCCATCAGGATTTAACATCGGAACAAAATACATTTCAGTCTCATTTACTAAATATTGAATTTCAGGGTTTGTAGCATAATTCTCCAACAAATACCACATGTAATAAATTGTAGAAGAAAGACTTGCAGGTTCTCTAGCATGATGAATGGAGGAATATAAAACTTCTTGTTCTGCTTCATCAATAGCTGCTTGATCAGAGATTTTCAACCAATAAATTGGCCTTCCTTCATGCGTCAAAAAAGTGTCTATTGGAGCTTTGATGGTAATCAAATCTGGATACAATTGATGCATTTGGTCCAATTCAGCTAAAAACTCTGAATAAGTGTAATATCCACCCATCGAACCTAAATTGAAATTTGAAGGTACAACTTGATTTTCAGTGGTATTTTGAGTGCAATTTGCATTTCGTTTCAATGAATTTTCTGATGATCTATTTTCATAAAATTTTGAAACATCTTTAATTAATACCTCAACTTTATAACCATTAGATTTCATAATTTCTATTTCTCTGTCTGAAAAATCACTGATAAAAAAAGTATTTGTTTTGTACGAACCATGATCCACAGGAATTCCGAGGTTTGAAAGTGTTGTTAAACCATTTTCACCAACAAAAATCTTACATTTGGAAAACACTTGAGCAAAGGAAAACTGATAGATTAAAAAGAAAAATAGGCCAAATTTGAGTTTCATGATTTTAGTTTTATAGGTAAAATTAAGCTTTTTTTGTCAATTCAACAATTTTCAAAAAGAATTATATTAAATTTGAAACATGAAAATTAATTTTCTTTTAATCACTTCCTTTTTCATACTATTTGGTCGCACGCAAAACATCCAACTAGGCTTAAATTCAAGCTTGTTTTTATCTGAACAAAATGCCTATTCTGGGTATAATGAGGAGCAACTTTTGCCGGATGAAGTGACCTATTCCAACACAAAAGGAAATTTGGGTGCGGGATATTCATATGGTATTGAAATTAATAAATTCATACAACCCAACATAGCATTAGGAATTGCTCTAAATTCATTCAATAGTTTTGAATTGCAGCTTTTTAATTATGACAAAAACAATCTTAAACAGCATCTAACCGCTCAAATGTCGCAATTTCGCTTAAATCCCAAAATTAGTTTTTATGTTCCAGTTCAAAAATTCAAATTCTTAACGGAAACTGGAATCATCTTGCCTCTCAACACTAAAACACAATCTAATTTTAGCGAATCTAATACTTTAAATGATTCAACTAGAACCTATTCTGAACAATATAAATACAATTTTTCTTTTGGATTTACGCAAAAAATTGGCTTTGAATTAAATTTAGCAAAAAAACTAAAATTAAAATCTTCCCTAGGAATTTTACTTTTCTCTCAAACTACTAAAACTAGACAAACCACTAGTTATGAAATAAACTCAAAAGATGAACTTGGTAGTTTAAAACCATATGATTCTCAAACAAATTACTACCCAAATTTGAATGGTTTTTCAAATAACGAAGATTTTAATGGTGCGAAAATTAGTGAAAAAGCTAAGGATGATTTATTCATTTCACATTCTTTTTCTTCATTTGAAATTAA
>JBKCGI010000086.1:0-72913 GCA_046303515.1 Flavobacteriia bacterium
AAATAATTTAGCATTTCCACAATGATATCTTCCTTGCTTTTGAAATGTCTGTAAATTGCACTTTCGGAAAAATTCATTTCTTTGGCTAGATTTTTTGTCGTCAAGCCTGATATTCCTGCTGTACTTAAAAGTTTTCCTGCAGCTTCAATAAGTTCAATTTGTCTATTAGAGATTTTTTCCATTAAAATCACAATTTTAGTAAGTGAATATTCACTCACAAAGTTATCGTTTTATTTTTGATTAGCTATGTAACCTAAGTAACATTTTTATGTCAAATAGTTAGGCAACTTTGTGTGTTATAAAAAACCATTCAAACATGCTCGATTTTCAAAGCTTTAAAGCAAATTTTAAAAAAATTCTACTGCTAGTAATTCCATTTTCTGGAATTATGTTTTCTCAACAAGAACTTTATATTCCACCAACAATTGAGTCGAGTACCATAAATTTAACTTTACAAGAGGGAACAACTGAATTTTACCCTGGAATTGTAAGCAATACAATGGGCGCGAATGGTTCTTTGTTAGGACCAACTTTGATTTTGCACAAGGGTGAAAATGTTAGTATAAACGTTGCGAATAATTTAAATGATACTTCAACAATTCATTGGCATGGTTTACATGTTTCACCTGAAAATGATGGTGGACCCCATACTTTTATTCCACCAGGAACTGTTTGGAATCCACAATTTACAGTCTTAGATCGAGCTGGTATTTTTTGGTATCACCCGCATTTACACATGAGAACAAACGAACATGTATCAAAAGGAATTGCTGGGATGATTATTGTGAAAGATGATGAAGAAGCTGCATTAAATTTACCTCGAACTTATGGAGTTGATGATTTTCCTATAGTGATTCAAACCAAGGCTTTTGATGCTTCTTGGCAAATAATTTGGACAACAGAACTAGATACGTCTTTGATAGTAAACGGAACAATTGATCCTTTTTTAAATGCTCCTGCACAGGTTATTAGGTTACGCGTTTTGAATGGCTCATCGCAACGTGTTTATAAAATTGGATTTACAAATGACATGCCTTTCAAAGTGATAGGAACTGATGGCTCCTTGTTAACAGCGCCAGCTTCACTTAACAGATATCAATTAGCGCCAGGTATGAGAGCAGATATTTTAGTTGATTTATCAGGAATGGAGGGACAAGCAATTCAGTTGATTAACAATGGAACAGAGATTGCAAACGCGGTTTATGGCTCTGATCAACCAGGAATGAACCCTGCATTTACCTTACCTGGTTACAATTCAAATCCTTTAAATGGAACAGATTTCGTTTTGTTAGATATCAATGTGGGAGCTCAAACTACGTCGCCAATTACGTCAATTCCAACAAGTTTGGTGGTACATGATGTATTTGCTGAAGGAACGGAAGATACCACGCGAGCTTTAATGTTTACTTCGCAACAAAATATTGTCGGACCTTTTATGATTGACATGGCACATTTTGACATGGAAGTTATCAACCACACAATTCCTTTGGGAAATAGAGAAATTTGGACACTCACCAACCAAACGCCTATCGCGCATCCTTTTCACATTCATGATGTTCAATTTTATATTTTGGATATCAACGGAGTTCCTCCAGCACCTGAATTAAGAGGTTTAAACGATGTAGTGCTAGTTCCTGCGGGAATGGGAACAGTAAGATTTATTACGGAATTTAATGATTTTGCTAATGATTCGGTTCCTTACATGTATCATTGTCACATGTTGACGCATGAAGACGGCGGAATGATGGGGCAATTTATAGTAACTAATCCTAATTTGGCGACTGAAAAAATTGAATCTGAATTGTTTCAAATTTACCCAAACCCAGCGTTGAATGGTGAAATTAAATTAGAATTAAATTCCTATTCAGGTGAAATTTCTTTGGTAGATATTTTTGGTAGGTTAATTTTTAAAAGAAATGTGAATAATGAATCTGTTGTTATTACTAATCTAAAATCAGGAATTTATTTTTTAAGAGACAGAACAGGTGAGTCAAAACGAATTGTTGTTATGAATTAAAATCAAAGAAGTTAAAACAGCCAATCCTCTTTTTTCATCCGATAAATATAAACATATTCATCATCTAAATATTTGATTTGTTTTTCGATTTTTAAACCGTTTTTTTCAGCAACACGTTGTGATTTAAAATTATCTAAGTCAATTACTGAAATCACAGAATCAGTTATATTGTTTTCGAAAGCATAATTTATAAAAAGTTTAGCAGCCTCAGGTGCATAGCCTTTTCCCCAATATTTTGGTAAGAAATGATAGCCCACTTCTATTTCAAATGTACCATCGACATCTTGTAAAAGTAGTCCGCAAATCCCTAAAAATTCATTGGTTTCCTTGTCTAAAATTGCTTTATGACCAAAACGATTTTCTTCGTAGCGTTCCAATTGCTTTTCGATGAGGTGTTTAGTTCGTTCAATTGCTGAATCAAAAAACTTTGGTAGAAATTTTTGAGCTTCTTCATTTTCAAAAAAACTAGAAAATATGACCGCATCCTCAAGTGTTAATTTCCTGGTTCTTAATCGTTCAGACTCAAGATTATCATCGTATTTATATGGATTCATTAGTGAATTTTCATTAGCACATTAGTCAATTTTCATTCTAATCCTCCACTCCTTTGGATATAAATTATTGAAACGATTACCCAAATGTTTAATCCAGCCTAAATTTACACCTTCAAAAGTCATTAAATTATATCCCTTTTCAGCTTTCAAGTCAAAAGTTTCCCCCTTTTGAAAGTGCAGTGCTTGTTCTTTGGTGAGTTCCACTTTGTTCGGGAAAATATTAATTTTTGAATCCAGAGCTAAAGCATGATCAGGAATCAATTCTTCGCGAATATTTGTTCCCAATTCAGTTCCCATTTTTATCAAACGCAATTGTTCGTGCAATTCTATAATTTCGTTGGTGAAATTCTCTGGAACAGCAAACAAAATCCCATTCCATTCCAACACACGTTTATCAATTAAATCAACAAATTTGGTTAAGAATTTAGTTTCTTTAATCTGCTTGATTTGACGGTTGGTATTTTTAAATTTTGTGGGTCTAAAATCGGATTTTTCTTTTTGTAAAACTACTATGTAAAAACCTTCTGTATCAACAAGATGAGGTAAGGCATAGGCCCCAAAATCACTTCTATCTTTTTGAAAGGGAGAAAAATCTAAATCTAAAATATCGCAAGCCAAATTTTCTTTAAACCAAGCAACGTTTTCTTCGTTTTCTTGCGTATTAAATGTACAAGTTGAATAAACGACAAATCCTCCCGGTTTCAAACTATCCCAAACATCCATTACGATGCGCTTTTGTCTGCCAGCACACAATTCCACATTGGCTTCGCTCCATTCGTTTCGTGCGTCTAGATCTTTCCGAAACATACCTTCTCCCGAACAAGGCGCATCAATCACTATGCAATCAAAAAAATTGTTGACTCGTTTAAAATCTTTTGGATCATTGTTGGAAACTAATGTGTTCGTATATCCCCATTTCGTGAGGTTTTCTTTCAAAATTTTCGCTCTACTTTGGATAACTTCATTGCTCACTAACAAACCTTTGTAGTCCAAAAAGCTTGCTATTAGGGTTGATTTCCCTCCTGGTGCAGCACACAAATCTAATAGGATTGGATTTTCAGGTAAATCAAGTTGTTTTAGAACTTTTTCCAACATCATCGAACCAGCTTCTTGTGGATAATAAACTCCCGCATGAAACAAGGGGTCTAAAGTGAATATTGGTCTTTCTTTTAAATAGAAGGCATTTTCGGTCCAAGGGATTCGACTATTCGATTCACTTCGTGGCTGCTCCTCGCGGTGTTCGACAATTAGATTTTTCGACTTGTTGTAGCGAATGCTCGTTGGCGCATCCAAATTCAAGGCTTCCAAGAGTTTATCACTCAAAAAAGAATCGTTTTTAACACGTGTTTCAAATGCTGGTGGAAAGTTTTTTTTTTCAGTCATAATCAAGTTCAAACTTAGTTATTTTTTTTGTTTCTTTCAGAAATTAGCTGATTTTTTCACGTTGATATTCGGGGATTTTAAAGCTTAATTCAAATTTTAATCCGATTCATAGCTTACAAGTTAAAAATTAATTATTTTTAAACCATGAAAGCAAGCGTTTACAGAAAATACGGTCCACCAGAAGTTTTGACTATTGAAGAAGTTGCAAAGCCAATTCCTCAAGCGGATGAAATATTGATTAAAGTCATTTGTTCGACAATAAATCGCACAGATTGTGGGTTCAGAAGTGCTGAATATGTTATTTCTCGCTTGTTTAGTGGTTTATTTAGACCGAAATTAAATGTTTTGGGTTCTGAATTTGCTGGAATTGTAGAAGAAATTGGAGCTTCGGTAACGCAATTTAAAGTTGGTGATAAGGTTTTTGGTTTCGACGATAAAAAATTTGGTGGTCACGCCGAATACAAATGCATTGGCGAAAATAAAGCGGTGGCAACAATTCCAGAAGGAGTCAATTTTGAAGAAGCAACTGCGATTCTTGAAGGTTCACATTATGCCTTGTGCGATATTCGTGCAGCGAAAGTTCAAAAAGGACAAAAAGTATTGGTAAATGGTGCAACTGGAGCAATTGGTTCTGCAGCCGTTCAGCTTTTAAAGCATTATGAAACAAATGTAACAGCAGTTTGTGACACCAAAAACATGGACTTGGTAAAATCTCTTGGTGCAGACAAAGTACTAGATTACACGAAAGAAGATTACACAAATACTTCGGAAAGATATGATTTTGTTTTCGATGCAGTAGGTAAAAGTTCCTTCGGGCAAGCAAAAAAAGTACTAAAAGAAAAAGGAATTTACATTTCTACCGAATTAGGAAAAGGTGGTGAAAACATTTATTTAGCATTGTGGACTCCTTTTTTTAGCAAGAAAAAATTATTGTTCCCGCTCCCAACAATAAACAAAGAAGATACACTTTTTATCAAATCTTTAGTAGAAACGAAACAATTTATGCCTGTTTTAGATCGAACATTTAAACTTGATGATGTTGTGGAAGCAACAAAATATGTGGAAACAGGTCAGAAAATTGGGAATGTTGTCTTACAAATAGATTGATTGCTAATAAAATAAAAAATAATTGCCAATGAGTTTTTACGGAACAAAATTTTCTATTTCTCTTTTTGCAATTATCATTATGTTTGGTTGTAAAGATTCAGGTGACAATAAACTAAAAAATAAGAAAGTCGTAACTTCCTACAATATGGAAGTTTGCAATGTTATAAATACTTGTATAAAAAATTGTACTCCTGTAAATGAAATAAAGGCAAAATATGATAATTTAGGTTCATCAGCAAACTTAACTTTATTCGTATCTGAAGTATTATTTCTATTAGAACAGAAGACTATTGACACTTTAATTAATTTAAAAGCAAGTACCTTATTAAATGCAGCAATACTAAAACCAAGCGCTCCAGAAAATTTCAACATTCAATATTTAAAGAATTTGAATGAAATCAAGGTTTCAGTTATACCTCCATTAACGAGCGAAGAAGGTGAAAAAAATATTGGAAAAATTGTATTTTCCAGAATATGTTTTAATAAAGAAAGAACAAAAGCTGCATGTATATTTGAATTTACAAACGTCAGTCAAAACAAAAGAATTTTTGCATTAGAACTTGTAAAAAATGAAAATTGGAAAATCATAAAAAAAATTGATATCAGCAATCTTGATGATTTTTCAATGTATATTAGTAATACAAATAACTTCTAATTAATTAAAGAAACTTAAATTACTTATTGTTTGCGCCTATCGGTCTACAAGCTCTAGTAAACTCACTTCTTGCTAGCAACTTTTCATTGTGCGTGTTTTCCCAAGATCAAAACCACCAACTTCAGTTGCTAAAGCAAGTATTTTCGTTCAGCTAGTTGCTCTTCGCCCGCGCGTTAGGGTTTCATCTTCAAATTAGTATTTGTTAATTAAAAATTTATTTCACCAAGGGATTTAAACAAATCTGTCGTCTGATTTAAGGACTGAAGTAATTTAGCTTTAGTTTTTATTTCAATACATGTTTAGATTTCTTTTTTTGATGTTAATTATCACATCATTTTCATTCTCCCAAAACAATACCCAAAACATTCGTGGAACAGTAATTGACAAACTTTCCCAAACACCGTTAATTGGAGCAACAATACAAATTCCAAGTCTTCAAAAAGCAGTTGTAACAGATAGTTTAGGTAATTTCGTACTTTCAGATCTTTCACCAGACCGATATGAATTGAAAGTGCTATTTTATGGTTATAAAAGTCTAACGCTTCCAAACATTGTAGTTACGTCAGGTAAGGAAGTAATTTTAGAAATCACCTTAGAGGAGGAATATAAAAATCTGAATGAAGTAACCATAACTGCGCATAATAAAGGAGGAACAATTAACAATACAGCTAGTGTAAGCGCTAGAACTTTTTCCATGGAAGAAGTGAATCGATACGCTGGTGGACGAAATGACCCAGCTAGACTGGCAGCTAACTTTGCAGGAGTAAGCGCACCTGACGACAGCAGGAATGATATCGTTATTCGCGGAAATTCGCCAGTTGGTGTCTTATGGAGGATTGATGGTATGAATGTTACTAACCCAAATCATTTTGCGAGTGTTGGTACAACTGGTGGAGCTGTGAGTGCTTTAAATACCAATCTGTTGAAAAATTCTGATTTCTTCACCTCAGCCTTTCCTGCAGAATACGGAAACGCTACTTCTGGAGTATTTGATTTAGGTTTGCGAAACGGTAACAATAAAAAAAGAGAAACTACCATTCAAGCTGGAGTGATAACAGGATTAGAATTAACAACTGAAGGACCATTCAGTAAAAAAAGTTCTGCTTCCTATTTGGTTGGATATCGTTATTCGCTTGCAGGAATTGCCCAAGCTGCAGGAGTGAATATTGGAACCACAGCAACGCCAAGTTATCAAGATTTATCCTTCAAACTAAGCAGTGGAACTTCAAAATTTGGCAAAATTTCCCTTTTTGGAATTTTAGCTTCAAGCACAATTAACATCGGTGGAGATACTAAAAACACGCTTTACGGAAATGGAAACCAAGTAGATTTTGCAAGTAAAATTGGAATTGCCGGCTTAAATCATTTCAAACAAATCAATACAAAATCATTTTTGTCTACAAATATTGGAGTGAACTATTCAAAAACCGATCAAACAGCCTATGATGTGGATCATTTCTCCAATAACAGTTTCGTGCGTGAAATAAACAAAGTTGAAAAAATTAGTTATAACTTCAGCAGTAATTATAACCTAAAAATTAATTCTCGCTTTTTCTTGAAAGCTGGTTTACAGCACGAAATCATTGCTTTAGACTTGGATTACCAAACGAAAAACAATGAAATCGCACCTACAGTTCAAATTTGGGATTTCAGTGATTACACACATTTATCTCAAGGTTTCATCAACTTAAAATCAAATTTGAGTAAAAAATTAACAGCAAATATTGGTGTGCATTCGCAACTTTTTTATTTAAATAATTCTTTTTCTCTGGAACCAAGAGTGGGCATGATTTATAAGTTAAATGAAAAAAGCAGTTTGAATTTTGGATACGGTTTACATGCACAAACGCAAGCCATAAACGTCTATTTCTTGCAAACTAAAGACCAAAATGGAAACACACTTTACAACAATAAAAATTTAGATTTCACCAAAAGTCATCACTTTGTATTGGCTTACAACCTACAACCATTCAACGATTGGAGAATCAAAACAGAAGTTTACTACCAATCGATTTACAATGTTCCAGTAACTTCTTTTGCGAGTTCTTATTCCATGCTAAATACTGGCGCCGCTTTTAAAGTTGATTTAACTGACAGCTTAGTAAATTCGGGAACAGGAACAAATTACGGATTTGAAATTACGCTTGAGAAATTCTTTAGCAAAGGCTACTACGGACTTTTTACGGCTTCTATTTACGATTCAAAATATGTTGGGAGCGATGGTATAGAGCGAAATACAGCTTTTAATGGAAAATATGTTTTCAATATTTTAGCCGGAAAAGAATGGCGTTTGGGACAAGCAAAAAGAAATAAATTCTCTCTAGATTTAAAATTCACTAATGCAGGAGGACGAGCATATACTCCAATTGATTTAACTGCTTCAAATTTAATAGGTCATGAAGTCCTTTCGACAGAAGAATATTCAGCTAATTATGCCACATATTACCGCTTGGATTTGAAAGCGGGCTTCACCTTGAACAGTGCAAAACGAAAAATAGCACAAACAATCTCACTTGATCTTCAAAACGTTACAAACCATAAAAATGTATTTTCATTGAGTTATGATTCTCAGTCCAAAAGTATTCGCACCACAAATCAATTAGGATTTTTCCCAAATTTGGTTTATAAAATACAGTTTTGATTTTACTTTGAGATTTAATTTTATTATTTCAGAAATTAAGTATATTTGAAAAAAAATCAATTATTTATTGAATTTAATAATTATCAATGGCCCCAACATTCTTCGAAACAAAAGATCATTTCCGTGCTTGGCTCGATAAAAATCATGCTATTGCAAAAGAACTAATTGTTGGCTATTATAAAGTTGGTACTGGAAAACCATCCATGACTTGGTCTCAATCTGTGGATCAAGCATTGTGTTTTGGTTGGATTGATGGCGTAAGAAGAACAGTTGATGCAGAATCTTATTGTATCCGATTTACTCCCCGAAGAAAAACAAGTATATGGAGTGCGATTAACGTTAAGAAAGTAGAAGAATTGACCAAAGCAGGATTGATGAAACCCGAAGGTTTAAAAGCTTTTGCTTTTTTGGATGAAAATAAATCTCCTTCTTATTCAAGTGAAACGCAAATTTCGGCATTGGATCCAAGTTTGGAAAATAAGTTTAAATCAAATTCGGTTGCTTGGGATTTTTTCTGTAAACAAGCTCCATCTTATAGAAAAGTCACCATTCATTGGATAATGAGCGCCAAGCAAGAGAAAACGAGAATTACTCGCTTGGAAAAAACAATTGAATTTAGTGCACAGGAAAAACGATTGACCTAAATTCAAATACTTCTAACTACTAATTTCTAACTACTGACTAGAATGTAATCCCACCAAATTCCCCTCAGAATCTTCGAAAAAAGCCATAAAACCAGTTTCTGGACTGATTTGAGTTTTACCCAAAATAATATTGGTACCAATTTTTTCCATCCGTTGTAATACAAGTTGCAAATCAGGATTTGCGTTTAAGTAAATAACAGAACCTTTTTTACTCGGTTGATGCATGTTACTTTTGACCAAAGCACCGCCAACTTTACCACCTTCTCCCGTACTTGGAAAAATGGCCATCTCAATTCCCGATAGGTTTACTTCATGCATTTTGATATTGAAAGCTTGCTCGTAAAAATGCATGGCTCTTTTGATATTTGTCACAGCAATTTCAAACCAATTTAAAGCGTTTGTCTTCTCGTTCATGTATTCGCTCATGCTTTTTTTTGGGGAAATTAGAAAAAAAGTTTTATTAATTGGCTTCCAGAATCAAAATTTAGCTTCAAAAAATACACGCTATGCAAGTTCTTTTTTTCTAGACTTAAATCAGTTGATTTTTTAATATTAGTTTCAATAATTTTCCCATCCAATGAAAATATGCTATAAGTAAATTGTTTTTCCGATAGAATTTTAATTTCATTTTCTAAATAATAAATTTTGGTCAGATTTTCTTTTTCAATCAGTGAATTTATATTTGAATACATCACTCCAATTCCATCCAAATCAAAACCTCCTGATTCAAAGTCAGAAGGCCAAGGATCATTGATGATATTTCCAAGCGCATCTAAACTTCCATATTGGGCATTTATACTTCCAATCACATCAATTATTTTGACATGGGTAATATTATTGACATCCAAATTTGCTGAATCTTTCAATTCTTCTAAATCAAAAGGTGTTCCATATCCTTGACGATATTTCCCTGCTAAATTATTGACGTAGCGACAATCTGAGTATTCAAAATTCCCCATTTGTGTTATAGTAGGAGTTTCAGAAATCGCTGGAAAACGCACAAAATGAATTCCATCAGAACTTACCTCGACGAAAGCATATTCGATATAATCATCTGCAAAACCGTTTTCAAAAACAGCAAAATCAAATCCTTCACCATTCATTATTGGATTCTCAAAAGTTAAAACGGCTACTCCACTATCTCCGAATGAAACAATATCAAACGAATTTCCTTCAACTTGAAACAAAGCATTTTCTGGTAATCCATAACTTGCATTACCCAGAGTTTTATCAGAAATATTTAAATATCCTCGCTGCAAATCAATTCCAATTGCCCAAGAAAGAATAATGGAACTATCCTTATGAATAGCTGTTGTTCCTAAATTCCCAGGTGCTGGAGCAAAAGATTGAGCATGAAATTTATTTAAAAACACAGCCAAAATAATGAAAAAGAAATATTTCAATTTAAGCATTGAATTGTCAATTTTTAGCACAAAACTAATTAATTAAGTTCTCATATTTCTTAAATGAAAAAAATCAAAGCAAAAACATTTTACATAAACGGCAAATCAAATCCCAAAACAAAGCTTATTTTTGCTTTTTAAAACTGATTTCATGAAATTTTTATTCTCAATCTCAATTTTCCTTTTTACTGCTTCAATATTTGCTCAAAACTACTGGCAACAAGAGGTTAACTATAAAATTTCGGTTAAGTTAAACGATAAAGAACATACTTTTTCTGCTTTTGAAGAATTCGAATACATCAATAATTCGCCTAATTCTTTAGATTTTTTATACATTCATATCTGGCCTAACGCTTATAAAAACAATAAAACTGCCCTTGCAAAACAATTGTATAAGAATGGAGAGAAAGAATTGCAATTTGGAGCAGATTCCTTAAAAGGATGGATTGATTCACTTGATTTTAAAGTAAATGGCGAAAAAGTGAAATGGGAATTTGACAAAGAGAATATTGACATTTGTAAAGTCTATTTAAATGCACCTTTGAAATCAGGGGAAAGAATAAATGTTACAACACCATTCAAAGTAAAAATTCCAAGTGGGGAAATTTCTCGTTTGGGTCACATTGGGCAATCGTATCAAATCACACAATGGTACCCAAAACCAGCTGTTTATGACAAAAATGGATGGAATCAAATGCCATATTTGAATCAAGGAGAATTTTATTCGGAATACGGTTCTTTTGATGTTTCAATTACTTTACCTAAAAATTATGTGGTTGGAGCAACAGGTGATTTACAAACGGAAAGTGAATTGGTGTTTTTAGATAAATTAGCCAATGAATCGCGACAAGAAAATTTTGGTAAACCAAATAAAAACATACCAACTAAAGATGTATATCCCGTATCAGATGAAAACTGGAAAACAATTCGCTTCACACAAAAAAATGTGCATGATTTTGCCTGGTTTGCTGATAAACGCTACAAAGTGTTAAAGGGAGAGGTAGAATTACCACATTCTAAAAGAAAAGTAACTACATGGGCAATGTTTACTCCAAAAAATGCCTGGCTTTGGAAAGATGCCATAGAATTTATTAATGATGGAACCTATTATTACTCCAAATGGAACGGTGATTATCCTTATAATCAAGTTACAGCTGTTGATGGTACAATTTCAGCAGGTGGTGGAATGGAATATCCAAATGTAACTGTAATTGGTAATTCAGGTTCAAAAATTGATTTAGAAATCGTAATCGTTCATGAAGTTGGACACAATTGGTTTTATGGAATTTTAGGCTCCAACGAGCGTGTTCATGGATGGATGGATGAAGGTTTGAATACCCTAAACGAAATGCGTTATATGGAAACCAAATATCCAAACAACAAGCAATTATCAGACATGGTTTTTGGCAAGAATTTCCATTTTGAGGATTTAAACCATTATGATTCAGGAGATTTGGGTTACCGCTTGATATCTGCTTTAGGTGAAGATCAACCTTTGGAAACGCATTCAGCAAAATTCACCTCTATGAATTATGGATTGATTATGTACCAAAAAACTGGATTGATTTTTCACTATTTAAAATATTATTTAGGTGAAAATGAATTCGACAAAGCAATGTCCAATTATTTTGAGACTTGGAAATTCAGACATCCACAACCAGAGGATATTCGTGCAACATTGGAAAAAAGTACTGGGAAAAATTTAGATTGGATGTTCGAGGATTTAGTGCAAACGACTAATCATATTGATTATAAGCTGAAAAAAATAAAAATTAATTCCAAAAACAAGGCAGCTGAAACAACTATTCAAATAAAAAACAAAGGTCAAGTAAAAGGTCCAATTCCTGTCACAATTTATTCTAATGGACAAAATGACACCAAATGGTTTGAACCTTCAAGTGTCAAAAAATATGAAGTAAAATTTCCCAATTCGATTGATTCAGCACAAATTGATCCAAACCGTCAAATTCCTGAATTAAATCGTTCAAACAACAATTGGAACTCCACTTGGACGTTTCATAAAAGAGAACCTTTTAAATTAGAATTTGGTTTGGGAGACAATGAAACAAAACGTTCAAATAATTTTTGGCTACCAATTATAGCTGGAAATGCTCATGACAAATTGATGTTAGGTTTAGCTTTGCATAATTATTCAGTTCCTTTTAATAAGTTTCAATATGTAATGATGCCCTTGTTTTCCTTCGGGAGAAAAAATGTTTCAGGGATGGCGGAATTTAGTTACACCACGAATCCAAAACACAACTTTAAATTGATTCGAAAAGGTGTTTCTATCAAATCATTTAAAAATCAAAATGTTCGCTCTGATGAAGATGGCTATTTTGCTTCAGTTAGTCCATACCTCTTTTTAAAACTAGGAAATCGAAAAAACGACAAAGCATTTTCAAATGCAATCTTGATTCAAACCATTTACAGATATGATCAATTTTTAACTCAAAAAACAGAGCAAGTTGGAGGATTTTTAAAATACCAGATGGATTTTGATAAAACTGACCAAAAATTCAATTTAATACTTCGAACTGACTACATCAACAATGTAAACAATTCGAATGAAATGATTCGATCAACTGGAGAAATGACCTATAAATATAAGTATGCAAAAAACAAAATGGAACGTTGGGTGGAATTACGTGTTTTCGCAGGTTCAATTTTGAAAAGTAATTTAAACAATCCAAATTCTTTTGTTGAACATTTAGGTTATCAGCTTTCATTAAATGGAACAAGTGGAGCAAATGATATTTTTACGGAAGACTATTATTTTTCACGCACAAATTCTCGTTTTGGAGGAAACCAGCGCTCAGAAAACATGGGAAATTTCAAAACAGGAGAAACAATTTTAACTAATAAAAATCTTTTTACAAGTAACTTCTACATTCAATTACCAATCAAGCCAAATTGCCTTGGAATATTTGTGGATTATGGATTAATGAATGATGGAACCAAAACAAATTCGCTAGTAAATGCCGGAATAGGATTTAGAATTAAATCAGTTTTTGGGCTATATTTTCCACTTTGGATGAATAAAGAATTAGACAAATATTTTGGTACAGATTACCTTGAAAAAGTAAGATTTTCAATGAAATTCAATTGGACAAATCAAGGTTTGAAACTTTCAAATATTTTCTAAAAAGCACCCTTTTAAAGGTGCTTTAATTTAAAACAGAAACATATCTTTTGATACTTTCAAGTTCAGTTTCAGCTACAAAGCGAATAAATGCGTCTTTATTCTTATTTACTTGAGCTTCCTCAAGTGCCTCATAATATTTCATGCGCGTTTCATAATCTCCTTCGATATTCGCTATTACATATCCCGATTTTAATAAAAATAAATTCATAAGTAATCGAGAAGTTCTTCCATTTCCATCTATGAAGGGATGAATTGTAACTAATCGCTCGTGCATTTCAGCGGCCAAAACCACAGGATGAATGTGTTTATTTTTTTCATACCAATTGAAAAACTTATTCATTTCCTCTTTGATTTCAAATGCTGAAACAGGCGTGTGCTTACTTCCTTGCATAAGCACTTGCACATCCCTGTATTTACCTGCTTCTTCTGAATAAATCCCCCTTAGAATCAGATTATGAATATTTAAAAGTTCGCGCTCATTGAATGATGTATTTTTATCAATCAATAAATGTATATAATCAATTGCTTCCTTGTGATTAATTGCCTCCAAATGTTCACGCATTGATTTCCCAGAAACCGTTAACCCTTGGTTTATTACCAAATCAGTTTCACGTAATGTAAGTGTATTACCTTCGATACGATTGCTTTCAAAAGTATATTCTAATTCTAAGGCCTCTTTTATGCGAATACTATCGTATTTGCGTTTAGAATCTAATTTCTTTTTATAAAAATCTATTTCATCCAAAATAGATTGAATTTCTGGGGTAATTTCCCTTTTAAAAGAGACATTATAACGCGCCATTTCCTCTTGAAGTGCATGAATTACATCTTCAGCTATAGCGTATTCTCTGATCTCAGCAAATACTTTATCTCGTAACCAAAGTTTCATGAGTTCATCCAATGGAATTTCTAAATGAAAAGCCAAATCAATGATCTGCTGCTTTGTAGGAAATCTATTACCTGATTCAAATTTACTAATAAGTGCTTGATCGATTTTTAATAAAGCAGCTAACTCTTTTACTTTTAGACCTTTTTGAACTCTTGCATTTTTAATTATATTTTTCATTATGACAAATTAATTCATGACAAAATTAGTCATTTTTTTTGACAAAAAAAAGGATTTTAAAATTTCTTCTAAAATCCTTCATCAATTTATTTTTTTAATCAATTAACAATCGCATCATATTTTGCTTTGAAATCTTCATCACCTTCAAACCATTGCGCAACTTTACCAAGTAATGTTTTTGCCTTATCAACTTGTTTCATAGCGATATAGCACTCGCATGTTTCGAAAATACCCATCTTAAACAAATCCTTATCCTCTTCTCTGTAATCTTCCAAAGATTTAACTGCAGCTAACATTTTTTCACCTTCTTTCCATAAGGCGTTTGCACCTCCTTTATCTTGAGCTCTAAATTTACAAGCACCTTCCAAATATTTGGCACCTACGTCTGTTGGAGTGATTTTATAAACTTTTGAAGCCCAACCACCTGCTTTTCTATAATCCTTAGCTTCAAGATCATTTTTGATAGTTTCAACTAAAGTTTTCTTTACATCAGAAAAGAAATCTCTATGCTCTGTATATATTTTTTTATCTTTATCTTTTTTCATACACTTACCAATCGCAGTAAAGCAATCTTTAAATGCATTTTTATACTCTTCCGGTCTATCTGCTTGAAATGAAATCTTATAGTATGCTTTTGACATCCAAAAATAAACCAAAACATCATTTTTAGTATCATCTTTTTCAGAGTATTTAATTGTCTCCTTTATTAATTTAGCATAATTTCCATCAGCATACAATATTAATAAATCATCATATACAGGCGGTTGTGCGTTTAATTTCCCAATTGAAAAAACAATACAAATTAAAAAGAATAATTTTCTACTCATATTTCTAAAATTTGAATCTACGGATTCTCTGGACTTGATGTTCATGACTTTAATATTTATAATTTCTAAGGGTGATTTTTCAATAATCATGCCGAATGTATAAATAATTTTTTATTCGACAATAAAAATTAAAAAAAATAGTAGAAAAAGATTTTATTTGAAGCTACATTTATCAGCAGGACCAAGACGATAAGTCAAAATTCCTCCAAATACAAAATACCAATCTTTTGTAGCACTATTACCCCTCATACCATTTGCAGAACCATCTAAACTTCTATTTGACAACTCTGCAACCAAAGGCCCATTAGCTTCGGCAATTGCATTTCTATCTGCAAATCGATTTGATCCAACATCATCAATATAATCCGTGAAGGTTTTTCTCACACCGAATTCAATATTAAAGGAAATATTTTTAGCTAAAGACATCTTCATCCCTACCCCTAAAGGTAAACAAAACTGAGTTCTATTATAAAAGTCTTTTGAATTCAATTCTGTACCCTGTCCTTCAGTACCAAGTGTTCGTAATTCTATAAAATCATCATTGTATTTGGTCTTAGGATTAATTCTGAAAAGTCCCAATTCAACAAAAAAGTAAGGAGTGAATCTAAATTCAGGATGACCAGTTTGATATCGCAAGTAATTAAACTCTATACCACTAGCAAATTCATAAATATCAGTTGTGAAAGATAAATTTCTATTTATTAATAAAGCATTTGTAGCCTCAGCATCATTAGCTTCTATATTTCCATAATTTACATTAGCGCGCAAGGCAATTCGTGAGTTAATATTATAACGAAAAATCCCACCATATGCTAAATTCGTGTTTTGAAAATGTTTCAATTGATTTAAATCGCCAATATAATACATTCCTCCAACAAACACCCCTAGGTCTGATCGTGATCGGAAATTTGGGTGCTGAGAAAAACAAAAAATATTGCTTAAACAAAAAAATAATATGACTAAATACTTTCGCATCACTTTACAAACGTAGTAATTTTTTGTTTGTTGTATAAAAAAAAGTAAATAATTAATTTTTTTGAATTATATTTACCATAAATTAAATAAATAAAAGATGAAGAACTCCTATTTACTTTACTCGATTTTATTTCTGCTTGCTCTAAGTTCGTGTAAAAAATTTGAAGATGTTAAAATTGCTAAAACGGCTTGGAATCCTAATGTAGCTGTACCAATTGGTTATGCTAGTTTTGGAGTTTATGACATTTTAGCTTCACAAGACAGTACAGATTTAATAATAATCGATCCAGTTTCAGGTGAAATAGCTTTAAACTATTCAAGTCAAGTTGCCTCATTTGATGCAAGTCAAGTGGCTCAATTGGGAAATATTTCACAAAACTTCACCTTAAATCTGACAGATTTAAATATTCCCGTTTCAGTTGGTTTTAATGGTAATGCAAATGCAATCAGAACTGAAATTCTAACTTTAGCTGCCCCAAATGGAGAAGAAATTCACACTGTTTTCTTTAAAAATGGACTTTTAGATTTACATTTTGAAACTACTTTAAGACACAATCTTAACGTAACATTAACCTTTTTAGATATTACGCAAAATGGAAGTCCAATTACTCAAAATTTCGCCATGAATTTTAGTGGAACAACTCCGCAAACACAGGATATTCAAGTGAATTTAGCCGAGGCTATCGCAGATTTTACGAACAATGGAAGTTCAGTTAATGAAACGAGAATTCAAATACAAGTTTCAGTTTTAGGGACTGGTCAACCAGTCGCAGGTAATGAGGATTTTACTCTTAGCTTAAATTCTTCCAATTTAGCTTACCATAACATTACTGGTTATATCGGACAACAAACTGTTGCAAATTTATCAGACTCTGTACTTTTAAGAGTATTTGAAACAGCAGTAGATGGTACGTTTGAATTGACAAACCCAAAAGTAACTTTTACGATTGATAACTCTTTTGGTTTTCCATTGGATTTGAATTTAAATAATTTAAGCACAATAAATATCAATACAGGTCAAACTTTACCTTTGTTGAGTTATCCACAAACTATTAATATTAATGCGCCTACTGTAATCGGACAAAGTGAAGTAAGTACTTTCGTTTTAGATAAAAATAATACACAAAATATCTCCAGTATTATCTCCCCTACACCCAAGTATTTTTATTATGAAATTGATGGACAATCTAATCCAAATGGACAAACAGCTAATTTAAATTTTGTAGACGAAAATAGTATCTGTACGATTAAAACAGAAGTAGAAATGCCCCTAGAAGGTTTTGCCTACGGTTTTAAAATTAGTGACACAATTGAATTTACACAATTTGATAATTCTAATGTCGACTTAATTGATTTTATTATGTTCAGATTAATTGTTGACAATGGTTTCCCTGTGCGTTTAGGTACTCAAATTACTGCTATAGATGAAAATGGTGTGGCACTTTTTTCATTATTTGATCAGCCTCAAGATATTGTAACTCCAGCTCCTGTTGATGCTGCTGGAAAAGTAACACAAAGCACTAGAAAAATTACAGATATGACCTTAACGGATGCACAAATTGCACTTTTGAGTCAAGCTAAAAAATTAATTGTTTACGGAGAAGCGTCTACAACAAATTCAGACATAAATGAAATTGTTAAATTTTATGACACTTACAAAATCGATATAAAATTAGCGCTTCAAGTTCAAGCTCAAACACAGTTTTAATACTAATTAAATAAATTTATGAAAGCAAAATTTTTAGTCTTATTCGTGTTGTTAGTTGGCATGAATTATATTTTTTCACAAAAAAATCTCTCCTTATATAATTTAAGGGGAACACCACAAGCACTTGCAGTAAATCCTTCATTCATGCCAAAATCTAAAATTTATTTAAGCATGCCATTAGGAATGATGAATTTTGGAGTTTCGAACAGTGGTTTTTCATTCAATGACTTATTTACAAAAAGAGCTGATGATTCTTTGGTTATAAATACAGAAAGTGTAATAAATGGTCTTTCAGCTAACAATATTTTATCCGCTGAAAGTAATATTGAAATTTTTGGAATCGGAATTAAAATCAGTGATACTTATTTTAATTTTACTTTAAATTCAAAAATCCAAACTAATTTTATTTATCCAAAAGATGTTTTCAAACTTGCTTTTGAAGGGAATGGAAAAAGCTTCATTGGAGAGCGAGCTTCGTTTGATGGATTAGGTGTTAATTTTAATGCTTTCACAGAATATGCTTTCGGAGTTACAAAAGAAATTAATGACAAATTAACTATCGGTGGTAAATTCAAAATGATTTCTGGAATTGCAAATTTTAATACGCGACAAACTAATCTTGGATTATACACTGACCCTACAACTTTTGCACTGACAATAGACGGATCGGCCGAAATTAATTCTTCAAATATTTTTCAATTCGTAAATGACTCAACTAGTAGTTCTGATCAATTGCGAAAAGAAATGACAGCAAGCGTGTTTAATTTCTCGAATAAAGGACTTGGTATTGATTTTGGAGCGACCTATAAAATAAATGAAAAATTCTCTGTAAACGCAAGTGTAATAGACTTAGGTTCAATTCGTTGGAACTCAAATGTAACATCATATAAAACAGATAATTTCAATTATACTTTTGAAGGAATTGACCTTAATAAATTAATTTCAGATAGCACTGAAGCATTTACAACAATCCAAGATTCATTAGGAAAAGCATTTAATTATGAGGAAAACAATGATGCCTACTCAACATCTTTGTACACAAAGATTTATTTAGGTGGAAACTATTATTTTAACAAATCCTTCAATGCAGGTGCTGTTTTACTTAGTCAATTTGTAAAAGGGAAATATTCTCCAAGTCTTTCTTTATCTATGAATGTAACGCTAAAAAGTTGGTTATCTGCAACACTAAATTATTCAATTATGAATAAGACTTATAATAATGTTGGTGCAGGAATCAGTTTAAGAGGAGGACCAATGCAGTTTTTTGTAATGTCAGATAACATCTTGGCATTCACTAACCCATTAGGTGCTAGAACATTTCATATATGCGGAGGAATTAGTATTTTTATTAAGGAAAAAGCCGAAAAGAAAAAAGATAAAAACGAAAAAGCAAACTAAAAAAGGAAAAAAATATGGTTAATTATAATCCAAAAAGTTGGATTACTTTAATATTTGCACTGCACAAAAGTGACACACTTCGCATGTTATGGAAGGAACTTTTGTACATGGGAGTTTTCACCCTTATTATTGCATTTATTGAAATGCATTTTTTTCCTGATGCTAAATCTCTAGAAAAACTTATTTCAGTTTATTCATTGGTTGGTTTTGTTATTTCACTGCTTCTTGTTTTCAGAACAAATACTGCTTACGACCGCTGGTGGGAAGGCCGCAAAAAATGGGGAGAAGTTGTAAATGATACAAGGAACTTAGCGATAAAACTTAATGCTATGCTTTCAGAAGAGGAAGACAAAGACTTTTTCAGAAGAATGATTCCGAACTTTGTATTGGCAATGAAAGAACACCTTAGGAACGGCATTAATTGGGATGAATTAAATATTAATACTTCTGAAAAGAATCAAATCAAAAACAAAGCACATATACCCTTGGCTATCAGTTCATTAATGTATAAAAAAATTAAAGAGCTTACCGATAGAAAAATAATTTCCCAAGAAGAGTTTATCATTTTAGATAAAAATTTAAATGCCTTAATGGATTCTTGCGGAGCGTGTGAAAGAATAAAAAACACTCCTATCCCCTTTTCTTACAGTTTATTCCTAAAGAAATTCATTTTTGTATACGTCGTAACTCTTCCCTTAGCTTTTGTTACAACATTTGGTTACTTTTCAGCACTAATTGCAACCTATGTTTTTTACGTACTCGTAAGTATGGAAGTTTTAGCTGAAGAGATTGAGGATCCGTTTGGAACAGATGATAATGATTTACCAGTTGATGAACTTTCGCTAAAAATTAAAAATTCAGTCGAAGAAAGTTTTAATTGATTTATTTTTTAATCCTAAGTTTTTAGCTTACTTTTGTAATCCCGAAATGCCATGTGATTGGTTTTTGGACAATTTATCATCTTGAAGATAACACATGAAGAATATACGTAATTTTTGCATCATTGCACACATTGACCACGGAAAAAGTACACTTGCTGACCGTTTGTTACAAACCACAGGAACAATTTCTGACCGCGAAATGCAAAATCAGGCGCTTGACGATATGGATTTGGAGCGTGAACGTGGGATTACGATAAAAAGTCATGCGATTCAAATGAGTTATAAGCATGAAGGTCAAGATTATATTTTAAATTTAATTGACACTCCGGGACACGTAGATTTTTCTTACGAGGTTTCTCGTTCAATTGCGGCCTGTGAAGGTGCCTTATTAATCGTGGATGCTTCTCAAGGGATTGAAGCTCAAACCATTTCGAATTTATATTTGGCAATGGAACACGATTTGGAAATCATTCCAATCTTAAACAAAATGGACCTCCCGGGAGCTATGCCTGAGGAAGTTTCCGATCAAATTATAGAATTATTAGGTTGTGATATGGAAGACATCATCCAAGCGTCTGGTAAAACAGGTTTGGGAGTTGACAAAATATTAGATGCGGTAATCAATCGTATTCCTGCACCAAAAGGTGACGAAAACGCTCCACTTCAAGCGATGATTTTTGATTCTGTTTTCAATTCTTTTAGAGGGATTATAGCTTATTACAGAATTCGAAATGGAGCAATTAAAAAAGGTGATAAAGTTCAATTTTTTAATACAGGTAAAACATACAACGCAGACGAAGTTGGAATTTTGAAAATGGATCTAAGTCCTAGAAATGAAGTTCGCGCTGGAGATGTTGGATATATTATTTCTGGAATAAAAACAGCAAAAGAAGTAAAAGTTGGAGATACAATTACTTTGGCAAATAATCCTTGTGAAACTGCAATCAAAGGTTTTGAAGATGTAAAACCAATGGTATTTGCTGGAATTTATCCCGTTGAAACCGATGAATACGAAGAATTGCGTTATTCCATGGAAAAATTGCAGTTAAATGATTCTTCTTTGGTTTTTGAACCGGAATCTTCTGCGGCTTTAGGTTTTGGTTTCCGTTGTGGATTCTTAGGAATGTTACACATGGAAATCATCCAAGAACGATTGGAGCGTGAATTCAACATGACTGTTATTACAACGGTTCCTAACGTGTCGTATTTCTGCTACATGCGTAAGGACCCAAATAAAGCAATTACTGTAAATAATCCTTCTGAATTACCAGACCCAGCTGCAATCGAAAGAATCGAAGAACCTTATATCAAAGCACAAGTAATTACAAAATCAGAATACGTAGGTTCAATCATGAGTTTATGTATTGAAAAGCGTGGTGAATTGCGTAACCAAGTTTATTTGACGCAAGATAGAGTTGAAATTTCTTTTGAAATGCCCTTAGCTGAGATTGTATTTGACTTTTACGACAGATTAAAATCAGTTTCAAGAGGTTATGCTTCTTTTGACTACCATCCAATTGGCTACAAAACATCCGATTTGATTCGTATGGACATGTTGTTGAATGGCGAACAATTGGATGCACTTTCTGCTTTGGTACATAGAAGTAATGCGTATGAATTAGGTAAAAAAATCTGTTCCAAATTGAAAGAACTGATACCTAGACAACAATTCGAAATTCCAATACAAGCAGCGATTGGTGCAAAAATCATTGCCCGTGAAACGATTAAAGCTTTAAGAAAAGATGTAACTGCGAAATGTTACGGTGGAGATATTTCTCGTAAACGTAAATTACTTGAAAAACAAAAAGAAGGTAAGAAACGTATGCGCCAAATTGGACGTGTAGAGGTTCCACAAGAAGCATTTATGGCGGTTTTGAAGTTGAATGATTAATTAGTTGATTTTGGTTATTAGCTAATTAGCAAATGATTCTTTGATTCTACAATTTTTGAAAATGAAATTAATCTGTACTTCTAGTTTTATTTTTTTACTATTTTTTGTTGGTTTCTCGCAAAAACTAGATTCCATTTCAAATGGAAAAGGACATTTTTTTGAGAATTTGCACCGTATCAACGATTCCATGTTTCGTTCGGAGCAACCAAGTAAAATTGGGATTCTGGAAATTCAAAAATTGGGCGTAAAATCCGTTTTAAGTTTAAGAAATGTAAAAAGCGACCGTTTTATCAAGCGCAATTCCTCGCTGAAGTTTTATAAGAAAACAATCAATGCATGGACCATGACGGAAGATGAGTTAATTGAAGCTTTAAAATTACTTCGGGATGCTGAAAAACCTGTTCTAATTCATTGTGTGCACGGATCAGACCGCACAGGAACAATTGTCGCCGCTTTTCGAATAGTATTTGAACACTGGAGCAAGGAAAAAGCCATTCAAGAAATGTTGGAAACACAATATGGTTTTCATGCTAATTTTGACAACCTCATCACTTTGTTACAGAAATTGGATGTTGAACGAGTTAAAACAGAATTGAAATTGATATGAAAATCCTCTTTCTAGATACCGTCCACGAAATTTTAGAAAAACGTCTTACCGAAAAAGGACTAACCTGTATTAATGGTACAAAATTGTCTTTGGAAGAAACAAAAAAACAACTTTCAGAAATTGATGGGATTGTTATCCGAGCACGATTTACTTTAGACGAAGATGTTTTAAAACACGCTCCAAAACTGAAATTCATAGCTCGTTCTGGTGCCGGAATGGAAAACATCGATATTGCCTATTGCGAATCTAGAGGAATTCAATTATTCAATGCTCCAGAAGGAAATCGAAATGCAGTCGGTGAGCATGCATTAGGAATGTTACTTTCTTTGATGAATAAAATTCATACTGCAAATCGAGACGTTAAAAAAGGATTATGGGAACGAGAATTTAATCGTGGAATTGAACTAGATGGAAAAACAGTGGGAATCATTGGCCTAGGAAATAATGGTTCAGCATTTGCCAAAAAACTCAAAGGTTTTGATGTCGAAATTTTAGCGTATGATAAATATAAAACAGGATTTTCAGGCGAACAAATCAAGGAATCAAGCTTAGAAGAAATTTTTGAAAAAGCTGATGTAATTAGTTTTCACATTCCCCAAAACGAAGAAACAATTTATTTTGCGAATGATAAATTCTTTGAATCACTTCAAAAACCAATATACTTACTGAATCTTTCACGAGGTAAAATCGTTGAAACTAAAGCACTTTTAAACGCGCTTAATTCAGGAAAAGTATTGGGTGCAGCTTTGGATGTTTTGGAATACGAAAAATCAAGTTTTGAAAATATGTTTGATGGTTCTTTACCGAAAGAATTTACAGAATTAGTTCAATCTGAAAAAGTGCTATTAACTCCACATGTGGGAGGTTGGACACATGAAAGTTACTTTAAATTAAGTGATGTTTTGGCAGACAAAATCATCTCTTACTTTTCCCTTTAAAATTCAGGAATTAAAGGCTTTTTCTGCTTAAAGAATAAATAATCTTTAAATTTAACTAGTCTCAAACCAGGGAAATAGTAAAGTGAAATTTGCTGAAAACTGAAGCCATATTTGGCCATTTTCATTGCACCTTCTTGACACAATCCCACTCCATGGCCAAAGCCTTTACCACGAATCACAACCTCCAAACCTTCAGGGTAACAGCTAAAATAAGTAGATTTCAACTCAAATTCTTGTCGAATATCTCTTAATGGAATTCCTAAAATTGGATTGTGATAAAAAGCAATTCTATCCGGTTGATTAAATGTAAACAGCATTGGACCGTAAACTGTATCATACAGAGGATAATTATATTTATTAACCAAAAAATCAGCCCACTTCTGTTGCGGAATTCTCTTTTCCCAAGTAGCTTGTTTGGTGTATATACAAAACGTATCTTTAAAGGTTTTTAAATAAGGAATGTCATTGTTCCAAACTTGAGATGCTTCACTTGTTTGTCCGCCACAATTTGCATGAAAGTAGGTCCCAGCAATTGCATTGTGATCATCAATTAAAATTAAATCTTCTGTAGCTTTCACGGCTTCTCTAATTTTAGGGGTAAATCGCAACATGGAATGATATGCCTGACAATGCACTCTGTCACAAACTGAAAAGCCTTCCTCTTTATGTCTAGATAAACTTTTTAAAACAAATGTTCGACACATTATTGCTTGAACTTTGTAATATTCGAGTTCTTTCCCCCCTCCACCTTCAGACTCCACTACTCCTGAAAGATAATTTTCCATATCAACAAGATTAACAATCGTTAAACCTTTTAATCCAGATGTAATTTCAAAATCATTTTGGTATTTTCTTTCCTTCACAACAGGTGATTTTGAAGTAAGCGTAATTGAACTCGAAGGAATAGTTTCAACTAAAGAAATTTTATCAAATTCCCCCAGCAATTCAACACCTTTTTTGAGTTGTACTTTTTCGTTAGCTAAAAAATTAAGTTCAACAAATTCGTTAGGTAAAATTGCTCCAAAATCAAGGGTGTCTCCATAAATGAGATAACTTCCATCGTTATATGAAAACAATATTTTTTGCACTTCATAATCCCTCAAAACACCAACACGTAGCTGTTGTGCCGAAAAACTTCCGAAAAGCAAAACTAATATTGAGAAAATGATAAATTTCACAGTGCAAAAATAAAGCTCAAAAAAATTGAATCGAACTTATGTTCAAATAGTTTTCAACAAGGATTGTGCAACTTTTTTACTTGCGCCACCTGAACCTAACTTTTCTTTGAGTAATTTATACTCAGATAAAACTTTTTCTCGTTTATCTCCGCCCTTAATCAACTGATTTAGTTCTTGTTGTATTGCTTGAGAATTACATTCGTGCTGAATCAATTCTTTTACAACTTCTTTGTCCATTATTAAATTTACCAAAGAAATAAATTTAATTTTTATTAATTTTTTGGCAATACTGTATGAAATGGGTGAAGCTTTATAACAAACTACCTCAGGGATTTCAAACAAAGCCGTTTCTAAAGTCGCCGTTCCAGATGTTACAATTGCTGCCTCAGAAATTGACAAAATATCATAGGTTTTACCGTGAATGATTTTTACATTTGAACTTTCAAAAAAAGGTTTGTAAAAATCGACATCCAAAGAAGGAGCCCCAGCAACAATGATTTCAAATTGATCAAATCCTTTCACCGCCTGCAACATCACTGGCAATTTTGCTTTAATTTCCTGTTTTCTACTTCCAGGTAAAACAGCAATAATTGGTTTTGAACCTAAATTATTTAGCCTTCTAAATTCCTCTTCATTAAATTGATTTTCTTTATACTGATCAATTGCATCTAACAAGGGGTGTCCAACAAATTCCACCTCATAATTGAATTTTTGATAGAATTCCTTTTCAAATGGAAGAATGACAAACATATGGTCCACAAAGCGTTTAATTTTATGTACACGAGATTGTTTCCAGGCCCAAACTTGTGGAGAAATGTAGTAATAAACCTTTATTCCTTGACTTTTAGCCCATTCAGCGATACGCAAATTAAACCCAGGATAATCAATCAATACAATTGCATCAGGTTTAAATTCTTGGATGTCTTTTTTGCAAAATTTAATATTGTTGAGAATTGTCTTAATATTCATTAAAACTTCCACAAAACCCATAAAAGCTAATTCTTTTATGTGCTTTACAGGTTTTCCAATTTCTTTTTGCATTAAATCACCTCCCCAAAAACGAAATTCTAGGTTTTCAGATTCTGACTTCAAAGCTTTAACTAGATTTGCACCGTGTAAATCTCCAGAAGCTTCTCCAGCAATAATGTAGATTTTTTTCGCTTTAGAATTGGAATTCATTAAGCTAAAAATTTAAAATAAACAATTACAAAAAGAAATAAAATAGTTGCTCCAATCACACCATAAGCGTAATTCCACTTTTCTTTTCTTAAAAATGTATGAAACCAAATTAAATTAGATATACAAGCTAAAGAAATAATTCTTGTTTTCTCAGCATTACTGATTTTAAATTTCAACCACATGGTATAAAATTCTCTATTATCTGTTTGACTTAGAACAAACAAAACAATCGGGATAAAAATTATAATAGTCGCTAATCCGATAAGCAAGCCAACTGTATGTTGTTTAGACCAATTTCTGAAATTCATTTCACTTTTTTAGACCTCAAAATTAATGCTTTTTTATGACACTAAAAACCCCAGGCATTTAATTCTCCAATTGCATGATATGCCGTCATATCAAATCTTACAGGAACAATACTTGCAAAACCTTCACTGAGTGCAAACAAATCCGTATCATTTCCTTTATCTTGATTCGAGAACTCACCAGTTAACCAATAGTAGGGATTTCCATGTTGATCTGTTCTTTTATCAAAACGGTCTTCCCAAAAAGCATGTGCCGCTCTGCAAACCTTTAATCCTTTGAAATCTTTCTTGTCAATTTTAGGAATATTTACATTCAAGCAAACTCCATGCGGCATTTGATTTTTCAAGGCATGTTCAATCACTGTGGCAACAACTTCTTTAGCTAGAGAAAAATCTGCACTTGAACTTGGATCTGCAAGAGAGAAACCAATAGATGGAATATTTTCCATGGCGCCTTCTACCGCAGCAGACATAGTCCCGGAATACAAAACATTTGTACTCGTATTTTCACCGTGATTGATTCCCGAAAGTAATAAATCAGGTTTGCGTTTCATTAATTCATAAATTCCAATTTTCACGCAATCTACTGGAGTACCCGTACAAGTGTAATTCTCAACCCCTTCAAAAATATCAGATTGGTTTAAACGTAAAACATTGTTAATTGTAATTGCATGTCCCATTCCAGACTGAGGTTTATCAGGAGCTATGACAACTACTTCTCCAAAATTAAGAGCTACCTCAACAAGACTTTTAATTCCTTTTGCGAAAATTCCATCGTCGTTTGTGATAAAAATTAATAGCTTTGATTTCATTTCACGAAAATAATCTAAAAATATCGACTTTATGTAAAAAATAGATCAATTTTAAGTTATTTTTTTTACTTACTTTTGCTATAAAAATAGAGGTTTTGCAAACAAACACAAATAATAAGAAAAAAATATTCAACGATCCGGTCTATGGATTTATTTCGATTCCCGATGAATTCATTTTTGATTTAATCGAGCATCCATATATGCAAAGACTACGCAGGATTTCTCAATTGGGCTTAACACACCTAGTATATCCAGGAGCGCTGCACACTCGTTTTCATCATGTTTTGGGAGCAATGCATTTGATGACCCAAGCTGTTGCTACAATTCGAAGAAAAGGTCACGAAATCACCAAAGAAGAAGAAAGAGCTGTTTTGTGCGCAATTCTTTTACATGACATTGGACACGGTCCTTTTTCTCATGCCTTGGAATATGACATCGTAAATCACGTTAGTCACGAAGATATTTCTAGCTTTTTCATCCAAAAACTAAGTCAAGCATTTGGTGGAAAATTAGACTTAACTTTATTGATTTTTGAAAATAAATATTCTAAAAAACCATTCCTTTATCAATTGGTTTCAAGTCAATTGGACATGGATAGAATGGATTACTTGAATCGAGATAGTTTTTTTACGGGTGTAGCAGAAGGGCAAATTGGTTCGGATAGAATTATTGAAATGCTGAATGTTCACAATGGAAACCTAGTCATCGAAGAAAAAGGAATTTATTCAATTGAAAAGTTTTTAGTTTCCAGACGCTTCATGTATTGGCAAGTATATTTACACAAAACGGTTGTAGCAGCAGAATTTATGTTGATTCATATTTTACAACGAGCTAAAGTGCTGGTAAGTCGTGGTGAAAAATTATTTGCCAGTCCATCCTTACAATATTTCTTAGAAAACGACATTACAACGGACGACTTCAAAAATAACCCGAAAGTTTTAGAAACCTTTGCTAAAATGGATGATTTTGACATCACTTCAGCAGTAAAAGTATGGCAAGAGCATCCTGACAAGGTACTCTCGATCTTATCTACAAAACTAATTAACCGCAAATTATTTAAAGTTGTTGTTTCTAAATCAGAATTTTCAGAGGACCGATTAAATGTAGAAAGAGAACTCATTCGACACAAATACGATTTAACAGATGAGGAAGTTAAATATTTTGTTTATGCTGAAAAACTAACAAATAATGCCTATAATCAAAACAAGCAAAACATCAATTTACTGATGAAAAATGGTGAAGTTATAGATGTTTCAAAAGCTTCTGATAATTTGAATATTTCAGCGCTTGCAACACCAGTAGAAAAATATTGTTTGTGTTATCCAATTTAGAATCATGATTTTATTATACGGATTTTTCCTTGCATTGTTTTTAGGAATTATAAATGGCTATTATTGGTCCAAACAAGGATATAGAGGTTATACAATTTACGTCATGGGTACCATAGGATTTTTTGGCTTAATTTCAATGGTTTTAAAATTTATTAAGTCCTAATGTTTTAAAAATTCATTATCTTCGCAAAGTTCATTATGAAAGCAATAAACGACCATATTTTCGCCATAAAACTTGCCTTTGAAGAGTTAGGAAAGGGTAAATTTTGGCTCTATTTGATTCCAGCAGCAGCTATTGCGATTGCTTTTTGGTTTATAACAAGTTTTGTTTCTGGTATTTTTAGCTTCTTGGATAGCGCTACAGAAGTTCCACTAGTTGGAGATTATTTGGGCTCAGGTGTTAAGGCCACAAAAAGTTTCTTCTCCTACATCGGAGGCTTTTTTTACGAATTTGTTATTTTGACCATACTCTCCCCTGTATATTGTTTACTTTCTGAAAAAGTTGATAATACGGTCACAAACTCTAGTTTCGATGGTGGTCTTGGCAGAATTATTACAGATTTATTTCGAGCGATTTTTGTTGTAATCATATCCTTGATTCTTTACATTATGGTCATTTCAATTTGGTGGTTTTTTGCTTGGATTACGGGATTTCACCTTTTGGATCAAATCATCTATTTTTTAATTGCTGCTTTTTTCTTAGGATTTTCATTTTATGATTATTCACTCGAAAGATACAATATTGGCACTTGGAAAAGTTGGATGTTTAGCTTTGACAATATTTTTTACATGGTAATTACTGGAGGCCTATTTCACCTAATTTTTCAGATTCCTATCGCTGGTATTTTATTTGCGCCTTTTATTATATCAATTGTGAGTACAATAGTATTTTTAAAAATGAACAAAAAATTACCATTAAATTCAAACATTTCATCTAATACAGATTCAAATGAATAAATTATTCGAAGCTTTTCCTAAATCTACAAAAGAAGAATGGATTCAAGTGCTTACAAAAGAATTAAAAGGTGCTGATTTTGAATCTTCACTCATTAAATTTGAAGAACTTGAAGATATCAAATACCCTTCATTTTTTCATCAAGTTGATAGTTCAATCGAAAAAGAACTTCCTGGTGTTTTTCCTTTCAAAAGAGCTTTTTCTGCTGAACAAAACGATTGGTCCATTGTGGGAGAAGTTGAAGTTGCAGATGAAAAAAAGGCAAATCAAAAAGCCTTGGATTTATTGATGAAAGGAAATACAGCCTTACATTTCGACTTTTCTAAAAGTCAATGCGATTTAAACATTCTCTTTTCTGGAATCGAATTTGAATACATTAAAACATATATATCAAGTTCTGATTTAAAGGTATTTGAGGAAATTAAAACTTATTTCCAAGACAAAAATTGTGGCGAACTTTTCTTAAACTACAATCCTATAGCAGAACGTAATGAGTTACGTAGTGATGACCTAATTGAATTTTCGTCAATTGGAATAACACATAAATTTGAAATTGATGCTTATTCTACTCAACAAAGTGGAGCAAATTGCTCGCAAGAAATCGCCTTTGCATTGAGTTTAGGACATGGCTATTTACATAAGCAACTTGAATTAGGTAAAAATATTGATGAAGCTATTGCAAACATTCATTTTACCTTTGGTGTTGGGGCAAATTATTTATTCGAGCTTGCCAAATTGAGAGCTTTTAGACTATTGTGGACAAAAATTGCAAGCTCATACAATGCGTCAAATAAAGCTTATGAAGCTGTTCAAATCACATCCAAAATTGGCTTCTTAAATAAATCCTTGCAAGATCCTTATACAAATCTTTTGCGTCAAACAACAGAGGTTATGTCTGCTGTTTTAGGTGGTGCGAATAACATCATCAATCAAGCGTATGACAAAAACTCAACTGCTGGTTCAAGTGAGATTGCAGAACGTATGGCGACAAATATTTCTTTAATCTTAAAAGAAGAATCCTATTTAGAGAAGGTTTTGGATGCAGTTGGCGGAAGTTATGCCATTGAATCTTTGACAGAAAATTTGGCTGACAAAGCTTGGTCTCTCTTTCAAGAAACAGAAGTTTCAGGAAATATGAATTCATTGATTGAACAAATCAAAAAGACAGCTTCAAAAAGAATTGACTTATACCGCGAAAAGAAAAAAACCTTAATCGGAATAACAAAATTCCCTAATCCAGAAAAAAGTAATTTAAGCTGGAAAAATAATGAAAACAGCTATTTCGGCTTGAAACAAATTGTCATCGAAGAAGAAGTAAAATCTTTAATTCCAAGTTAAAATGAACAAAATTAATTTCTCAAACATCTCTTGGAAAGAAACTCCAGAAAATAACACACTTTCAGCGATTGATTCGTATGAAACGGCTGAAAAAATTACACTGAAATCATTTTATCAAAAAAGTGATATCGAAAATACAGAACACATTGGTTACGTTTCTGGAATTGCACCATATTTGCGTGGACCTTATGGTTCGATGTATGCCATTCGTCCATGGACTATTCGTCAATATGCAGGTTTTTCAACAGCGGAAGATTCAAATGCTTTTTACAGAAGAAACTTAGCTGCAGGACAAAAAGGACTTTCAGTGGCTTTTGATTTAGCGACTCACAGAGGTTACGATTCTGATCATGAACGTGTTCAAGGAGATGTTGGTAAAGCGGGTGTTGCCATCGATTCCATTTTAGATATGAAAATCTTATTTGATTCCATTCCCTTGGATGAAATGTCAGTTTCAATGACGATGAACGGTGCGGTTTTACCAATCTTGGCTTTTTATATTGTTGCTGCAGAAGAGCAAGGTGTGAAACAAGAACAGTTGACAGGCACGATTCAGAATGATATCTTGAAGGAATTTATGGTGCGAAACACCTATATCTACCCACCTGCTCCATCGATGAAAATAATTGCTGATATTTTCGAATATACGGCGAAAAACATGCCTAAATTTAACTCGATTTCCATTTCGGGTTACCACATGCAAGAAGCTGGAGCAACAGCTGCGATTGAGTTGGCATATACTTTAGCGGATGGTTTGGAATATTTACGCGCAGGAATTAAAGCTGGAATGGCTGTAGATGAATTTGCACCTCGTTTAAGCTTCTTTTGGGCCATCGGAATGAATCATTTCATGGAAATTGCTAAAATGCGTGCAGGAAGATTGTTGTGGAGTAAATTAGTAAGTCAGTTTGAACCAAAATCAACAAAATCATTAGCTTTGAGAACGCATTGTCAAACATCTGGTTGGAGTTTAACAGAGCAAGATCCATTTAACAATGTAGCTAGAACCTGTATCGAAGCCATGGCAGCAGCTTTAGGGGGAACACAATCTTTACATACTAATGCTTTGGATGAAGCGATTGCCTTACCAACAGATTTCTCGGCTCGAATTGCAAGAAATACACAAATTTACATCCAAGAAGAAACAGGAATCACCAACGTTATCGACCCAATGGGTGGAAGTTATTACGTGGAGAAATTAACTGAAGAATTGGTAAACGAAGCATGGAAGTTAATTCAAGAAGTGGAAGAATTAGGTGGAATGGCGAAAGCGATTGAAACTGGAATTCCGAAAATGAGAATCGAAGAGGCTGCGGCTCGCAAACAAGCCAAAATTGATTCTGGAAAAGATATTATTGTGGGCGTAAACCGTTACGTTCTCGAAAAAGAAGATAAATTAGATATTTTAGATGTTGATAACGATAAAGTTCGCTTGTCACAAATTGAACGCATCAATAAGTTAAAAACTGAGCGAAATACCCAAGAAGTTGAATTAGCCTTAGATAATTTAGCTCAAATTGCTCAATCAGGAAATGGAAATTTATTAGAATCGGCAATTGATTGTGCTCGTAAAAGAGCAACTTTAGGTGAAATTTCTTCGGCAATGGAAAAAACCTTTGGCCGTTACCAAGCTACCATTCGCTCAATTAGTGGCGTTTATTCTTCAGAAGCTATGCAAGATAAAGAATTTGAAAAAGCGCGTGAATTGGCAGATAAATTTGCCGAATTGGAAGGTCGTCGTCCAAGAATCATGATTGCTAAAATGGGACAAGACGGACACGATCGTGGTGCAAAAGTAATTGCAACATCTTTCGCTGATATTGGTTTTGATGTGGATATTGGCCCTTTGTTTCAAACTCCAGCAGAAGCAGCGAAACAAGCCATTGAAAACGATGTTCACATTTTAGGAGTTTCATCCTTAGCTGCTGGACACAAAACTTTAGTTCCTCAAGTGATAGCTGAATTGAAGAAATACGGTCGTGAGGACATCATGGTTGTTGCAGGTGGAGTTATTCCGCAACAAGATTACGATTTCTTGTACGATGCGGGTGTTTTTGGTGTTTTTGGCCCTGGAACAAAAATTTCGAAAGCGGCGATAAATATTTTGGATTTGCTGATTAAGAGTAATGAAGGTTGATGACAGCAGAAAATTTTAAATTACAATTTTTGCTATTTACGATAGTATTACTTGCTTGCGAAACAAAAATTGATGGTATTTCCAAAACTAATAAATCAGAGATAAAGGAAATAAATCAAAATAATTGTAATTGTCCAAAAAACGAATTTTCATTAACGAAATCGGATACCATTTTTTTACTTTCGAACAATAAAAAGATTGCTTTATGTGGTTATCGAAATCCTGATTCAAATTCTGTAAATTATTCTGAATTTGTGCTATCAGTTTGTGGTGAAGATAAAATTATTGATTATTGGGATGCAACTCAAACTTGCTTTTTAAGAATAAATTCAGATACTTTAATCGTTGAAAATTTAATACATTTACCAAGTGGAAAAGGAAGAATATATGAGACTGTAACATGGGCCTACGATAAAATATTTTTCATTCAAAACAAGGTTGTTAAATTGTTTTCTGCAAATGATAATATACGCAAATACAATAAGAATGAAATTCAAAGTACATTAAAGGAATTTGAAAACGCAGATGGAAAATTGGACGATAGTAAAATAGAACTTGCAAATCGATTATTTATGTGTGTTATTTCAGGAAATCAAATTGCTAAAAAATATTTCAAAGAATTTAAAACAAAATTTGTACTTGATGGAGCGTTCGCTGAAGAATATAAAGAGTTGGAAGCGATGATTCAATTATGGAAGAATTGATTATCAATCTAAAGGGGTCGAAATCGACGGATTAAAAAAATAAATATGCAAAAAATAATTTTATTTCTCACACTATTCTATTCCCTTTCCGCATGCTCGCAAGAGCCTGCAAAAGATTCTATTGTTCAAAAAGATTCGATAAAACCTTTAGAGATCAAATGGCAAAACATCATTCCAGGATTAGAATTTTGTGAAACAATGGCTCCTCGAAAATCGGAAATCAACGATTCGAAAATTACGATTTTGAAACTGAACCCGAAGTTTTTTGATTTTCACTTATTGATGGCTACTGAACAAACTAAAAAACCATTGGACGCCAAAGAATGGGCAGATTCTTTTGATTTGGACATTGTAATCAATGCTGGAATGTATGATTTGACAAAAAAAATGTACAGTAAAGGTTTTTTGAAGGGAGAAAAGCACACAAATAGAGCTGATATTCACCCGAATTATAAAACCATGATTGCTTTTAACCCAAAAGATTCTCTAGAAAATCCTTTTACGGTTTGCGATTTAGATTGCGATTCTTTTGCATCTGTTAAAAATAAATACAATTGTTTGGCGCAAGGATTACGCATGTTAGACTGCAATTCTGAACCAATTGGCTGGAACAAACGAAAACAATATTGCAGTCAATTGATCACAACAATAGACGATTTAGGAAATGTGTATTTGATATTTGTTCGTTCGCCTTATTTGCACAACGAAATGATTGCCTACATGCGCGAAATGAAACTCAATTTATACAATGCCATTTACATGGAAGGTGGTCCGCAAACGAGTTTGTATGTTGATATTCAAAAAGATGGAAAGGAACTCTTTCATATGGAGAAAATCGGAAGTTATGTTTCTGAAACTTATCCCAACGATAAAAATGATCACTTCTGGAAATTACCGAATGTGATTGGAATGAAGGTGAAAAAATAATTTTATTTCAAATATTTCAAAAAATCTACCAAGTCACTAGCTAGCAAAGCTCTTGGACTTATTTCTTTCACTGCCAAATCAGCAGCCAGACCATGATTAAAAACTCCTGCAAGCACAGCATCACATGGTTTTAAGCCTTGTGCTAAATACGATGTTATAATTCCAGTTAGCACATCTCCGCTACCTCCTTTTGCTAAGCCTACATTTCCTGAAGTATTATAAAAAACTTGTTCTCCACAGAAAATAAAAGTATTTGGAGCCTTTAAAACCAAAACACAATCGTAGTTACGAACAAATTCTTGTGCTGTTTCGATTCGTTCTTCCCAAGATTCATAGACTTTTGTCAAACGATCAAATTCTCGTTCGTGAGGTGTCAAAATCGTTTTTTCATTCAAATACTGAAATAAAGGTGGATGTTGCGACAAAATAGTAAGCGCGTCTGCATCCAATACTTTTGGTAAATCACTTTGTAAAATGGACTCAAAAACCTTTACAGTCTGCGCTTCAAAACCAAGACCTGGACCAATTCCAATAGCTGTTTTATATTTTAATTCTGGAATTTCAGAAATGTATTTTTGATTTGAATCTAAACTCAACATCGCTTCTGGACACGAAATATTCATTGCTATTTTGCAAGAATTTGGAATATGAACTGTAGTCAAACCAGCTCCAGATCTCAAACACGCTTTTGTTGCCAAAATTGCCGCACCAGCTTTTGATTCACTTCCAGCAATTAGCAAAGCATGTCCAAAATCGTGTTTTGAACTTGTTTCATTCCTTTTTGGTAGAATTTGTTCAATGTAACTTGCTTCTAAAGCGTGAAATTCTGGAAACCTTTTTAAAATTATACTTAGATTAAACATTGACATCTGCTGTTTTTATCAAAGGTAAGGAAATAAGTTCAGTTTATTAATTTCTCACAAATTTTAAGGAAAAAAATTCACATGTGCAGCAGATTTGATTTTCTTAGTTTTAAAAATCGCGGTCAATCAGCGACTTTTTCTGCGAAAATTTGCGGGAAAAACCAAAAATTTATCTCTATATTTGCACCCATGGAACAAAGAGAAGACAAGTTAAAAGACGTTATTTCGCACGCAAAAGAATACGGATATATTTTCCCATCATCAGAAATTTACGATGGTTTGGCTGCAACATATGATTACGGTCAATTGGGGTCAGAATTGAAAAACAACATCAAATCCTATTGGTGGAAAGCGATGGTTCAAATGCACGAAAACATTGTAGGAATTGACTCTTCGATTTTCATGCACCCAACAACTTGGAAAGCTTCTGGACACGTGGACGCCTTTAATGATCCATTGATTGACAACAAAGATTCTAAAAAAAGATATAGAGCTGACGTTTTAATTGAAGAACATATCGAAAAAATTCGTCAGAAAATTGACAAAGAAGTTGAAAAAGGATTCAAACGTTTTGGAGAATCTTTTGATGAAGCGCAATTTCGTGCAACGAACCCAAATGTACTACGTAACGCTGAAAAAATCGTTGAGATTGAAGACAGAATGCGCCAAACTTTAGGAAATAATGATTTGGATGGTGTTTATCAATTAATAATCGATTTGGAAATTGTTTGCCCGATTTCAGGTTCAAAAAACTGGACAGAAGTGCGTCAATTTAACTTGATGTTTTCTACAGAATTAGGTTCAGTTGCTGGTGATGCTTCGACAATTTATTTACGTCCAGAAACTGCTCAAGGAATTTTTGTGAATTTCCTAAACGTTCAAAAATCTGGTCGTATGAAAATTCCTTTTGGGATTGCACAAATCGGAAAAGCGTTTAGAAATGAGATTGTTGCGAGACAATTTATTTTCCGTATGCGTGAATTTGAACAAATGGAAATGCAATTTTTCTGTCGTCCAGGTGAAGAAATGAAATGGTACGAATACTGGAAAGAAGCACGTATCAAATGGCACAAAGCATTAAACTTAGGAGACAAAAATTACCGTTTCCACGATCATATCAAATTGGCTCATTACGCAAATGCTGCAGCTGACATTGAATTCGATTTCCCAATGGGGTTCAAGGAATTGGAAGGAATTCACTCGAGAACAGATTTTGATTTGAAACAACACGAGCAATTTTCAGGTAAAAAATTACAGTATTTCGACCCAGAATTGAATGAAAATTATGTTCCTTACGTAGTTGAAACTTCTGTTGGATTAGACAGAATGTTTTTAGCCGTTTTGAGTTCATCGCTACAAAACGAAAAATTAGAAGATGGTTCAGAACGCGTTGTTTTAAAACTTCCTGCTCCATTGGCTCCATACAAAGTAGCAATTATGCCTTTGACGAAAAAAGATGGATTGCCAGAAAAAGCACGTGAAATTTTCAATGATTTGAAATTTGATTATTTATGTCAATACGACGAAAAAGATTCTCCTGGAAAACGTTACCGTCGCCAAGATGCAATCGGAACTCCTTACTGCGTCATGGTTGATCACCAAACAATGGAAGACAATACAGTTACGATTCGCGATAGAGACACCATGCTTCAAGAACGAATTGCAATTAAAGATTTGAATGCGAAAATTGGGGAAAAAGTTGATTTGAAAAGTTTACTTAGATAATTTGAACTATACATACTTTAATAAAATAAAAAATGGACAAATCTTAAAGAAATGTCCATTTTTTATTTGATGGTACAGTTAATTTTATTCTATGATTAATTTCCTTTGATAAATACCATTTTCATTTGTTAATTTTAAAACATAAATACCAGACCTAAAACTAGAAACATTTACTTTATTTTTCTCACTTGTAACTTCAAGTTTCTTAACAAGTTCACCTTGTAAGTTATAAATAATTATCTCACTAGATTTTCCTGCATTCTCAATAAAAATGTAATCTTTTGCAGGATTTGGATAAATTTCTAATTGATTTTCAATTAAGTCCTCCGTACCCACAATTAAATTATCGAAGTTTAAATTATCTACAAATAAAACAGAATTTCCATAAGGTCCAGTAGGATATTGAAAAGGAGGCGAATAAAATGCAGTCAAACCAATTTGAGCGCTATCCGCGTCGATATATGATGGAATGTCAATGGAAAAACTTGTCCAATCTGAAACAGTTGAAGTGGAAAAAAATCCATTTTGCGAAACCAAATTACCATCTTTGTATAATGCAATTCCGATTTCCATTGTATCGCCATTTTGAGGCAAAAACTTGTAATATCCTTTTAAACTACTTGGATGTCCAGCAATAGGAAACACAGGTCCATTATATCCAGGATAAAAAGCTGTAACAGCAAAACCATATGCACATTGCCAATAGGGCATTTGACTTCCCGGCTCACTCACAATAGAAATATTATTTTCTATACGAATAGCATATTGACCTACAGAAACTGGGTAGTGGTCAGTTGACTTTGTTATCGCATTGAAAGTAACACCTACAGGTTTTTGATCAAGATTTGATGTTATCCAAGGTGAATTTGGAACCTCAATTGACATACCGTTATTAGAATTCCAAGCTTCAAAATCACCATTTGGAATTTGAGCATTTGCTGAAATAAAAAAACTCAAACTTGCTACACTTAATAAAATTTTATTCATAACTTTTCATTCTTTAAATCGTTAAAAAATCTACCATTAAATTTCTTCAAAGTAAACAGAATAAACGTTCTAGAAATAGAATAAAAATTTTGATTAAACTTGATTTATATCACCAATTTGACTGCTAATTCGTTCTATTAAAAGTGCAATAATTCTTTTATTAATTTCTTTTTTGTTTTCAAAATATAGAGTCAATTCCTCTTGCGTAAAAAAAGCAACAATTATGCCTAAATAAAACTGTTTCACTTGAAGATTTTCTTTCAGAATTTCACTGATTTTCAGTTTTTTCTTTTCTTTACTTAAATTGATGAAATCAACTTTATATTCAATTAAAAATGTATTAAAAACACTCAGAATTAATGCGTTTTGAAATTTTAATATTGGTCTCAGTGTTTTTGTTTGAAAAGTCTCTATTGGCAACGAATTAAGTTCTTCAACTTCAATAACTGGTAAAATTTGTTTTAATACATCTCTTGAATCCATGAAAACTGTTTTATTCAAGCAACATCCTGAAATAAAAATAGTTCAAGATTCTAAAAAATAAAAGTCTGTTTTAACAATATTTAGTTTACAAAAAATTGTAAAACGATGCCTTTTAGCTAATAAAGTCTTACTTTTGCTTTGTGAATTTTTTAGACATCATTATTTTAATTCCATTAGCATACGCTGCGTGGATTGGCTTCAAAAAGGGTTTTATTATTGAAGTTTTCACTTTATTAGCCTTGCTTGTGGGTCTATATGCTGGAATTCATTTTTCCGAATTTGTATCGAAGGGAATAAAAAACACCTTTTCTTGGGATTCCACCTATCTTCCAACAATTTCATTCACCTTGACATTTCTAGCAGTTGGAGCGATGGTTTACTTTGCTGGAAAGGCTTTGGAAAAAATTGTAAAATTCGCAATGCTTTCACCACTAAATAAAATTGGTGGAGTAATTTTTGCCTTATTGAAAGGAAGCTATATCGTAAGCGTATTCTTATTACTTTTGAGTTCCTACGATAAATCAAATAAATTCATACCTTTAGAAGCAAAGAACAATTCCTTGCTGTATCATCCCATGTTAAAATTGTCTGCTAGCACGATTCCTGGATTTAAAGGAAGTTCATTTTTTCAAGAATCGGATTCAAGTAATGTAACCTTGACAGTTGATCAAGTTATAAGAGCAAAAGAAATCGCTGATAGTTTAGGGATTGACGCCAAAGATGTTATAGAATTAAATGAAATATATCAAGAATATGAGGTTAATAAATAGTTTTATTCTGTTTTCAATTTGTATCAGTACAAATCTTTTTTCACAGAATCTTGAAAGTTTAAGTTTATTAAGTTCCGTACGTAAAATTGATATTCCAAAAGTTAAAAGTCAAAAAAGTGGCCCATACATTGGTTACCAGCGAGGAAAATATGATTTAATAGAATTTGGAGCAGAAATGCAATTTAAAAAAATTAAATTAAAAAACCCAATTGTTAATGGTTACCGATTTGGGACAAATTATGCTATAAAAGAAAATGTCTTAGGTTTTGATTTGTGTTACTGGAGACAAGAGGCACGTCTAGGTCTTACTTATGGCGCAATACTTTCCCACAGAACAAATTTTGAGGTTTCAAGAATTGGAATAGCACCAGTTATAGGGTTTAGATTTCTACAATTTCATTTGCAAACAGGTTACACCTTCTACTCGTCTGCACATAATTTTGATAATATAAATAGATATTTTATAGCATTAAAATTCACCATAATCAACAACAGAGATATCGATATCAAAAAATAGATTTTGTTTAAGTTTAAAAAAAATCGAAATCTCCTTAGCTAAAAACTTTTATTTTCACTTTTTTACAATAAATTTGTACTTTAAGAGTTATTTTATCAAGTATAAAATTCATGAAATTAATAATTGTTGTAAGTTTTTTAATCGTCCTATTTGCTTGTTCTACTGAGAAGAATACACTTGTCACACGAACTTATCATGGCACAACAGCGCATTACAACGGCTATTTCAATGCAAATGAGCTTATTAATACTTCGATGGCAACTTATTTAAGTAGTCGAAAAGATGATTTTTATTCCTTATTACCTTTAAACCCATTACCAAACGAAGAAGAAGTAAAGGGAATGTATCCAGCGATTGATACAGCAATTGCAAAATGTACGGAAGTAATTGCAAAACATTCGATGCCAACAGCTTCTGAACCATCTAAAAAAAGATCTGAGCACAACGCTTGGATAGATGAAAATTGGTTAACTATTGGGATTTCAAATTATTATAAAAAGGACTTTGAAAATGCTCAAAAGAACTTTCGTTATGTAAACAAATTTTTCTCCAACGACCCAAGTAACTATACTGCAGCCATTTGGATGGCAAAAACGAACATTGAAACTAAAAATTATGGTGAGGCCAATCTAATTTTAATGGAATTAGATAAAAAAATAGAAGAAATTGAAGCGGAAAAAGAATCGAAAAAAAGTTCTAAGTCTTCTAAAAGTAAAAAATCAAAATCTAAGAAAAAAAGTAAGTCGAAAAAATCAGCAACTGAAGAAGAAGAAATAGCTGAATTCCCTAAAAAAAGTCGTTATTTATTTGAGATGACTAAAGCTGAATTAGCTATTATTCAAAAAGACGATGATAAAGCGATAGAATATCTTGAAAATGCTCTAAAATTTTGTAAAAAATCTGCTCAAAAAGCACGAATTCATTATGTTTTAGCACAAGTAAATGCGAAAAAGCAAGATAATGAGAAAGCTAAATTTCATTTTGGTAAAGTATTAAAATACAATGCTAGTTTTGAAATGTCATTCAATGCCCGTATCAATAGAGCAATGATGGGAGGTGATGAAAAAATCAAACGTGAATTGGAAAAAATGTTGCGTGATGAAAAAAATGTTGAATATAAAGATCAAATTTATTTTGCCTTAGCAGATATCGCATTTAAAGAAGGAAATACTCCCAAAGGTATTGAATTGATGCACAAGTCAATTTTATATTCAACAGTAAACACTAGACAAAAGGCAATTTGCTACGAAAAACTTGGTGATTTGAGTTTTGCAGATAGAAATTACATTAAAGCACAAAAGTATTACGACAGTTGCGCAAAAGTTCTTCCTGAAACTTATCCAAATGCTGACGGAATTAGAAACAAAGCTTTGAAATTAAAAGATTTAGTTACTGCAGTTGAAACAGCTTCTTATGAGGATAGTGTGCAACGAATTGCTGCGATGTCACAGGAAGATAGACTTGCTTTCGCTGAAAATTTGATTAAAAAAATGAAAGAAGACGAAAAGCGTCGTAAGGAACAAGAAGCAATTCGTTTAAAAGAAATTCAAGCTCAACAAACAAACAATTTAGAACCATCAGGCAATAAATTCTTTTGGAACAGTCCAAAACTTAAAAGTGAAGGTTTAGAATCTTTTAGAAAACAATGGGGTGCAAGAGATAATGAAGATGATTGGCGTAGAAGTGATAAAATTGTATTAACTTCAATCTCTACAAATGAAAAAGATTCCTTAGGTAATGATATTGTAGCTGAAGAAAAAAAGGACTCAATCACTCCTGAAAGTTTGTTGGCAAATTTACCTTTGAATGATTCTTTAATTGGATTGTCAAATGTAAAAATGTTAAACGCATATTACGATGCTGGAATTATTTACAAAGATCAATTGAATGAAACCCAAATGGCTATTAAGCAATTCGAAGCTGTTTTGAATCGTAAGATTGAAAGCCCTGTAAACCTATTGGCTACATATCAATTGTATAAAATTTATGAACTAATTGACCCTTCAAAATCTTATGAATACAAGAATATTATCCTTGTCTCCTACCCTGATTCGGATTTTGCAAATTATTTAAGAGATCCTGACTATTTTTTAAAGAAAAAAGAACTTGAAAAATTAGCTGAAGAGGACTATGTAAAGGCTCTAAATAGATACAATCAAGAATTGTATACTTTGGTTATCTCTTCAGCAGATCAGGTGATCACCAACGAATTGAAAAACCCATATCGAGCAAAATATATGCTTCTTAAAGGTCTTTCTGTCGGTCAAACAAGTTTTGATAAAAACAAAATGATTCCGATTTTAAAACAAGTTATTGACGAATATCCAGGAACTTCTGAAGCAACAAAAGCAAAGGAATTAATTGAGATTCAAGAAAAAGGAGTGTCTGTTTTTAAAGAATCTAACTTCGATAATAAATCGATATTTTCTTACCAAGAAGATCAAGACCACAGTATTATTATCTTCTTGGATACAAAAAATAACTTAAACAATGCTAAAAGTAAAGTTGCAGATTTCAACAAAGAAGCATTTAAAGGTGAGCGATTTAATGTATCAAGTGTCGTTTATGGTAAAGACCAAAATGTCATTATTGTAAAAAACATGAGTGAAACAAAAGCCTTACAGTACATTAAAACGTATAAAAAAACAAAAAAATTATTGGAAATTCAGGATGCGAAAATAATTTGCATCACGCAAGAAAATATGAAATTGCTTTTTGAAACCCAAAAATTAGACGAGTATGAATTGTTCTATGCTGAATTCTACTAGTCATGGAAGATGATTCCAAAAATAACAACAACATTTACTTAAGACTGTCGAGTATCGCGATTCAAATGGCTGTCGCAATTGGTGGATTTACATGGTTTGGTACTTATTTAGACGAAAAGCAAAAATTAAAAACTCCGATTTGGACGATTTCACTATCCTTATTCGGTGTAATGGTATCCATGTATCTCGTATATAAAGAAATAAAAAATATTAATTCCAACGAAAAAAAATGATTCCAACTATAATTACGTACGCTTCAATATTAGTTCTTCACCTTTGCCTTGCTTTTTTTAAAATTGTTCCAGGCGATTTTATGAATTTATTAAAAATAGATATATTTCTGGCAGTTCTTTTCGTAGGTGGAATGTTGATTACTCTTCCAGGAATCAAAAAAGGAGGTGAAGAATTTGTGCAACGTTTTTTGTTGATGACAACAGCACAATTACTCCTGATGTTAGTTGTAATTTTGATTCTTGCCTACGCCAAAGTCCCACAAGTGAAAATTTTAGGTTTCAGCGCTATCATTTTGTTTGTCACTTTATTGATGATTCAATCAACTTTTTTGATTAAAAAAATAAATCAAAAGTAAATTATCTTATTTTTTTTAGGATATTTTTAACCTTTTGTTCATCCACCTGTAATAATTTTTCTTCAAAAAGGGAATTACTCTTTTTATCGTTACTAATTGTGCCAGAAAAATGAACAGCATCTGGTTCAATTTGAGCTAAAATACCTGAGATATTGTTTTCATTTATTCCGCCACCAATCATTATTTCTATCCTGCCACTTGCCCTTGAAATACATTCCTGAATTTGTTGAATCCCTTCTACGACATTTGCTTTGCCACCAGAAGTCAACACTCTAGTTACTCCTAAATCAATCAATTGCTCCAAGGATTCTAGAGGATTCACTAAGTCATCAAAAGCTCTGTGAAAGGTCAGTTCTAGTGTGGGATATTTTTGGCGAATTGTTTTAATAAATTCAATATCAAGTGAAAAATCAGCTAACAATGAGCCTATAACTACCCCGGAGGCACCTAAATTCACACTTTCTCCAACATCATGAAGCATAAGTTCCTTTTCATCGCTGGAATAGACAAAATTTCCTTGTCTACAACGAATTAAAACATGCACATTTGGAAATTTTTTAAAAGCTATTTTTTGCATAGCTATGGAAGGAGTTAGACCACCAATTTCAAGCACTTGACACAATTCTATTCGGTCAAATTCAAATTTTCCGGCAAGATCAATTGCCTCAATCGAAGCTACGCATAATTCAATTTTCATTTCCGCTGAATAATAAATCGCTTTCCTTCATTTATGAATAAACCTAAGAAAAAAGCAAAAAGTGTACCACCTACTTGTGTTTCTAAGGTATCTTCACTTAAAAAAGAAACAAGTAAAATTCCAATAAAATATAATCCTAGGTAATTTTTTTGAAGCACAAAATCTTTTAAAATTGAAAAAATAAAAAAGCAAAAAACCAATCCACCAATCAAGCCAAAGCTGATGAAATAAGTTAAAATTTGATTGTGAGCTCTTAATCGATTTTCTACATGTAATTTAGATTTAGATTTTTCATATTCAATTAAAAATGAATTATTCAAATCTCCTGAACCAACTCCAATTAAAATATTTTGCTTGAAAATTTGCAATCCTGTTTTAACATATTCAATCCGCTGCATCAAGGTTTTTCCATTTGGGTCTGAATCAGAAAATTCATCTTTAATTGTTTGTATCCGATTCATCAAACCATAATTTTCAGCTAAAAAATTTGTCTTGCCAGACTCGATGTTTGCTATATCTTTTTCACTAAGTTTTTTAAAATCTTCAGCATCTTTTTTTAGCCCTTTGGAAGCCATATATTGAATGAGAATATAATAATGTTCATATCCAAACTTATTAGTATCTCTTACATCATATTTCGATACATTATTCCATTCTCGAATCAACTCATGATCCGAATAGCAGGAGTAAACATGATGTCCATTAATGAACTTTTTTGTTTGTAAATCATGTCTATATAAATTTCCTTCCTTTGTCTTAATAGGTAAATCAGACAATTTTGGAATTTTATTTTCTTCAAAACTAATACTCAAAATAAAACTAGCTGCCACTAATAAACCAAATAACAAACCAATACTTAATTTTAAATACAATTTATTTTTTTTAAACTGACTAATAAATATAAAAAATGCAATAATAAAAACCCCAAACAGGCTCAAATATGCAGCAAAAACCTCTGCGAAATAAGTGTATATTAAAAACCAAAAAATTAATATTACGGGTATAAATTTAAATTTCAAAGTTTTTGATTTTAGCCAAACAAAACATATCGCGATTCCAAAAACAAGCATCAATCCAAAACGAATATGAGACAAAAACTGTGACATATCACGAACGTCTCTAAACTCATTAAAGTCAATGATGAAAAATCGAATAAAATTCCAAACTGAAAACCCAAAAATGGAAAACAAGAATGTACCCAAAATCCAATAATAATCTTTCCTATTTTGAATTGGTTGAAAAATAAGAACTAGAGGAATTGCGTAAAGTGGTAACTTTGAATTCAGATCTTTCAGAAAATAGGCAACATCTTTGCTCCACAAAAAACTCAACAAATGAATGAGTAAAAAAAGTACTAAAATTTGAATAATCTTACTTTCCTTGATTCTATTTTTATATAAGTTGATATCTAATTCCAACAAGCAAATTAAAACAAGTAAAATCGTTGCAAGGGACAAAACCACTTTACTGTAAGGCAAAGCAAAAGCTATTGCCGCATAGAGAAAAATAATAATTTTGTAAACAAAAGTTTGGCCCAGTATTCTGGAAAGCATAAGCAGTTTTATTGGAATAAACGTCTATTTTTTCAAAATCGTATTATACTGTTGCTGATTTTTTAAAACTTCTTTTGCTTTTTTGATATATTCATCATTTCTGAAAGCGTCAATTGCTCTACCTCTTTGATAATAATAACGAGAAATTATCTCATTTTCAAGCACTTCTTTGATTTCTGCTTTAAATTTTTCTAAATCTCTTTCTTTGGAAGGTGTCACTTTGCTCAATAAGGCTTCATATTCGGCTTTCACATCTTCGTAATAACCTTCTTCAACCGCGGTTTTTTTCATTTTCTCCAACATCTCTTCTGAAGCTGTTGTATAATTAAAGGTATCCTTTAATGCCATTTGTTTGAAGATATTAAATTCTTCGTCAGAAAGAGAAAATTTTCCAGCTTCCGCAATTGTTTTGTTTCGGAAGTAAAAATCAGTTGCTTAATTAAAAACTAGATTTTTAGCAAACAACATAGCGCTTAAACGACTAAATTCTCTATCTTCTACTTTCAAATCTGGTTCAATTCCTCTTCCATCAATTACATCACGCCCATTAGTTGTTTTAAAAACTTTAATCAAAGAATCTGGAATCTCCTTTGGTCTTTCATTTTCAGCTTTCTCATAGTATTCTAATTTTTGAACACATCTTCCTGATGGAGTGTAATATTTAGCTATTGTAATCTTTACTTTTGAACCGTATTTCAAGTCATAAGTTCTTTGAACCAATCCCTTTCCATATGAAGTTTGCCCAACAATCACTGCGCGATCTAAATCTTGCAAACTTCCAGAAACGATTTCACTTGCTGAGGCTGAACCTTCATCAATTAAAACCACTAAAGGAATTTCTAAATCTACAGGTTGATCTTGGGTTTTGTAAACTCTATTTTCTTCTTTCACGCGAGCTTTTGTATTCACGACAAGTTGGTCATTTTTGACAAATAAATTGACGATTCGAACTGCCTCAATCAACAATCCACCGCCATTACCTCGTAAATCCAAAACCATTTCTTTTGCACCTTGAGATTTCAATTCTATTAGTGCTTTTTTCACATCCGAAGAAGCTGTTTGTGTAAAACTATTTAGTTTGATATATCCAGTTGTTTCATCTAACATTCCAGAATAAGGCACATCTGGCAATTTGATTTCATCACGCGTAATTGGAATAGTTAATGTTTCCTTCTCGTTTCTCAACACTTTCACTTGTATGGTTGAACCCTTTGGGCCTTTCAAGGAAGAAGAAACCTCATCTGTCGGCTTAGATTTCATGTCTTTTCCATCGATAGAAATGATTTTATCACCAGCCAATAGTCCAGCTTTTTGAGCAGGATTTCCTTCATATGGTTCCGCAATGAATGTATAGTCGCCCATTTTACGAATTAAAGCACCTATTCCACCATATTGACCAGTTGTCATCAACTTGTAATCCTCCATATCCGATTCATGGTAATAAACCGTATAAGGATCCAAACCTTTCAACATTGCATCAATAGCGTCTTTGGACATTTTACCAGGTTTCAACTCATCAACAAAGTACATTTCAAGATTTTGATAAATCAAATCCATCAACTCCATACTTTTAACCATTTCAAATCCATTCGACTGGGACTTTGCTTGAAATGCGATTAGAAATAAGGCTAAAAATCCAAATCTTTTAAGTGCTTTTATCATTTCTCTACTTTTAATTCATTTACTAATTTATTCAATAATTGTTCCATTTTATTTTCTAACACTTGATATTTCAGTTCTTCTTTGACTGTATAAATCAAGAAAATGGCCAACTGTTTTTTATTTTCCTCCAAGTAATTCTCCAAAATTAACTTTTTCTTGCGAATTACTTCTTTCATCAATCGCTTAATTCTATTTCTTTCGTGTGCTTTTCTAAATATTTTTTTTGGTGCAGAAATAACTACTTGAAAGCTTTTTTCTGTATCCAACTCTTGAAAGGCGTAATTCAAAACGAAAGGATAATTTTTAACTGTTCGCTTTTCCACAAACAAAGAATCAATCGCTTTTTTACTACATAATTTATAAGCCTTTCCAAAGGATTGATCCACTATTCTTTTAATTTTAGAACACAAATTTAGTGAATTAAAATTTTAGACTGGTATCAAAAGCTACAAAAAGCATAAAAATTGAAGGCAAAAAAGGTAATTTTTAACTATTTTTGTGACATGTTGCGCAAAGTATTGACCATTTTGTTTCTGATCGTTTTCCTTGTTCAAGCAATAGGATTTACTTTCTATTTCAATTTTGAGCGCAATAAAATCAAGAAACAACTGAAGACTTTTATCAAAGAAGGAGTTCCAAAAAGTCAATTAAAGGTTTTTGAATTTTCACAAAAGGAGTATTCTAAATTAAACTTTACCAAGAAAAAAGAATTTAAAATTGGTGAACGATTTTACGATATTGTTTGGAAAGAAAAATTGAAAAACGGAAAACTTAGACTTCAATGTGTAGATGATAGACAGGAAACCGTTTTGTTTAAAAATCTAGCTTTTATGGTTGATGACAACTTAAGTAAAAACACAAATTCGCCCCTTAAAATGGTTTTCTCAATTATCATAAAACCTATGTTAATAAATGAAAGAACGCAACTACATACAGAAGCATGTTTCCCCAAAAAAATAGAACATCAATTTATCTACATCGAATTTATATCAAGTAATTATCCTCAATTAATTACGCCTCCACCAAATTTTATTGTTTAAAAACGAAAATCAGTCTAACTGAAATTTAATTTTAATCAATAAATGTATTATATGAAAAATATTTTATTACTTGTATGTGGAATTGTTTTTACTTCAATTTCATATGCACAGAAAATCACTGTTCAAAACACATCAACTCTTCAAGTAATCGAAGGTGTTCACGTTTTCGCCAACAATAAGGAATACAAAACAAATGAATTGGGACAAGTTGATTTGCAAAACGTGAAAACAAGTAGCGAAATCACTTTTAAACATCCTTCATTTGAGGAAATGACAATTTCTTATCAAAAATTAGTAAATGAAAATAAAGGAATTATTTACTTGATAGAAAAAATTTCAAACTTTGATGAAATTGTTATTTCAGCTAGTAAATTTGAAGAGAAAAAGAGAGATGTTGCCCAGCCAATTCAAGTTATTCGTAAAACAGATTTGGAAGACATGAACCAAAGTTCATCTGCTGACGTGCTCGCAAATTCCGGAAATGTTATGGTTCAAAAAAGCCAATTAGGTGGTGGATCTCCAATTATTCGTGGATTTGAAACAAATAAAGTTCTAATAGTTGTGGACGGTGTTAGAATGAACAATGCAATTTACCGCGGAGGCCATTTACAAAACGTTATTACACTTGATAATTCCATGATGGAAAAAGTTGAAATCGTTTACGGTCCAGGTTCTGTTGTTTATGGTTCTGATGCTTTGGGCGGGGTCATGCATTTTTACACCAAAAATCCAACCTTAAGTACAACAGACAAAACTGTAGTTAAAGCTGGTGCTTACACCCGTTATATGTCAGCAGTTAATGGTTACGCTGCACACGCAGACGTTTCCATTGGTGGGAAAAAATTTGGTTCCTTAACTTCTTTTACGTATTCAAACTTTGGAGATTTACGTCAAGGTGCAAATCGCAAAATTGAAGTTGGAAATTTTGGTTCAAGACCATGGTATGTGACTCAAATCAATGGAAAAGACTCAATGATAGTCAACCCAGATACAAATCTTCAAGTTGGTTCAGGCTATACGCAATACGATTTGATGCAAAAATTCACCTTTAAACAAAATGAATTTGTTTCCCATAAAATCAATATTCAATTCTCAAATTCATCAAATGTTCCGCGCTACGATAGATTGACCCTTGTAGGAGGAAATGGTGTAGACCCGAGATTTGGAGATTGGCATTATGGTCCTCAAAAAAGATTGTTAAGTTCATATACACTCGAATTATCCAAATCTAACAAGGTTTATGATAATGCGCGATTTATTGCAGCTTATCAGCAAATTGAAGAAAGTAGAATTGATAGAAGATATCAAAAAACTGCAGAAAATAACCGAATAGAAAACGTTGATGTGTTGACTTTTAATTTAGACTTTGCCAAAAAAATCGCCAAACAAGAAATTAGATATGGAATTGATGGTTGGTATAACAAGGTAAATTCAACAGCTTTCACAAGAGATATCGAAACAGGAGTTAAAACACCTTTGGATACACGTTACGCATCAGGCGGAGCAACGATGAACTCCATGGCAGTTTATTTGACTCACACATGGGAAATCAATGACAAATTAATCTTAAATGATGGTTTACGTTTTTCCAATGTTGGTTTAAAAGCAAAATTTACAGATACAACTTTTTTCAACTTCCCTTTTAAAGAAGCAAACCAAAACAATAGTGCTTTGACAGGAAATATTGGTTTGGTTTACCTTCCTTCAAAAGAAACTAGAGTTACAGCTTTGTTTTCAACAGGTTTCAGAGCTCCAAATGTAGATGATTTAAGTAAAGTCTTCGAGTCAACTCCAGGAAATATTACTGTTCCAAATTCAACATTAAAACCTGAATATACCTACAACGGTGAAGTTGGAATTTCAAACAAATTCAAAAGCGGCATCACTTTGCAAGGAACAGGATATTACACTTTATACAAAAATGCATTGACCACCCAAGATTTCACTTATGAGGGCAAAGATTCAATTATGTATGAAGGAACTTTGAGTAAAGTTGTTGCAACTACAAATGCAAATCAAGCATATTTGTATGGTTTAGAATTGAGATTAGATGCTCCTTTGAATAATAACGTTTCAGTGTACGCAACGTATAATTATACACATGCTCGCATCGTTACGGATTCTGTTGCAATTCCTTTGGATCATATCCCTCCTACTTTTGGAAAATTCGGATTCTTAATCAAGGAGAAAAAATTCCGTGGTGAATTGTTTGTCAACTACAGTGCTTGGAAGCATATTGAAGAATACAATCCTTTTGGAGAAGACAATCAAGCTTATGCTTTACCAACGGGAATGCCTTCTTGGTACACAGTAAACGCGCGACTTTCATATCAATTCAATAAATTTTTGAATTTACAAGTTGCTTGCGAGAATATTTTAGATCAAAACTACCGCGTTTTTGCGTCAAACATTTCTGCACCAGGAAGAAATTTCATCCTAACTTTAAGAGGTAATTTCTAACTTTTAGAAATAATTATTTCGAGCGGCTTTCAGAATTTTGAACAATCAAAAATACTGAAAGCCGTTTTTTATTTTACTTTTGTTGAGATTTAATCAAATTAATGTCAGAGGCAAAAAAACTATTGAAGGGAATACTCAATTCTTTTGGGAAAATTATCCCATTAAATACTTTGATTGCTTTGTCAAAACAACAGAATATTGTGCCCGTTTATCATCTGGTTTCAGACGAAAAGGTGCCTCACATCCAACATTTATATCAAGTTAAAAGCATCAAAAAATTTATTCAAGATTTAGATTTTTTATTAAAACACTTTGAACCAACAGATTACACCTCATTCCAAAATCAAATCTTATCAGGAGAAAAATCAAACAAAAAGGCCTTTTTACTAACTTTTGATGATGGTTTAAGCGAATTTCATGATGTTATCGCTCCAATTTTAGTGCAAAAAGGAATTCCAGCAGTTTGTTTTTTAAATTCCGCTTTTATTGATAACAAGAATTTATTTTTCAGATATAAAGTGAGTTTACTCATTGACAAATTGAAGCAAAATCCAAGTTTACTGAATGAGCAAGTTAAGTTTTTTCCTCAAAACCAAAATTTCGAATCATACTTAAAAAGATTACGTTACAGCGATATTTCTGAAATTGACTCAATAGCTGAGACTTTAGAAGTGAATTTTGAATCCTATCTTACAGAAAACAAACCCTATTTGACAAGCGAACAAATTCAAAATTTGATTCAAAAAGGTTTTCATTTTGGTTCGCACAGTATTGATCATCCTGAATATCGTTTTATTTCACTTGAGGAACAAGTCAAGCAAACCTTAGAAAGTACGCAAGTTGTTACAGAAAAATTTAATTTAGATTATAAAACATTTGCCTTTCCCTTTACAGATTTTGGTGTTTCGAAAGAATATTTTCAGCAAGTGAACGTTTTACCTAAACAAGTTGATTTGACTTTTGGCTGTGCTGGATTAAAAAATGATTCGTATTCAAATCATATTCAGCGCATTCCGTTGGAAGACAAAGACAAATCAGCAAAAGAAATTTTACGAACGGAATATGTTTACTATTTGCTCAAAGCGATGCTAAACAAAAACAAAATTGTGCGCAAGTGATTGAAATAAAAACCCTAAATAAAAACGAGTTATTGGCTTATATCTCTTCTGAGAAATTTGGTACTTCGGCTTTTATTCCTATTTCAAAACATCGAGGAATCTCTCATTGTAACAATCCTCGACTTTCAGAAGAAGATGTTTTACTTTTATTGGCGTTCGAAAACGATATTTTGGTCGGCTATTTAGGGGCTTTACCTGACATTTTACATTTTGAAAACAAAGAAGAAAAAGGTGCTTGGTTGAGTTGTTTGTGGATCGATCCAAACCATCGCGGAAAAAAAATTGCTCAAAAATTATTGGAGACGTGTTTTGCAGCTTGGCAACAACGTATTATGATTACGGAGTTCACTTTTGAAGCTAAAATCTTGTATGATAAAAGTAAAATCTTTCAGGATTTGCAAATCAAAGAAGGATTACGTTGGTATATTCGTTCTGATTTTGCTAGAATTTTACCTCCGAAAAAATCTTCGTACGCTAAACTCAAAACTTTGCTAAAGGCTACGGATGTTTGTTTGAATATCTTTTTAAGTCTGAAACTAGCATTCTTCAAAAAGCAAACTTGTAATTTAAAAATTGAACCTGTTTCTCAGATAGATACTGAAATTGAAAACTTTATTTCTACTTTTCAAGACAAGCAACTTTTCAAAAGAAAAAGCACAGAATTGAATTGGATTTTGAATTTCCCATGGATCTTAAGTGCCCCAGAAGATGAATTAAGTAAAAAATATCATTTTTCTTCTTTAGCAAATTCATTTGAGTTTTTGGCATATAAATTTTATAATTCAGAAAATAAATTGGTGGCTTTTATCATCTTAGCTAAACGAGATTTTGCTCTTAAAACGCCTTATGTCTATTTTGAAAAAGAAGTCGCAGCGGAAATCGCTCAGTTCATCAATTCGCAAATAATCAATTTAAAAATAAAAACTTTCACCACATACAACAAAGCCTTAATTGAAGCTTTAAAAACTACCTCCTCCCCTGCTTTCCATAAGAAAACTGTTGAACGAAAATACCTGATTTCGAATGTGTTTGGAAATCAAGATTACGATTCTTTTGAAATTCAAGATGGAGATGCAGATTGTAGTTTTACCTAAATCAAATGCTATTTTGAATATAAAATCTAAATCAATTAGTAAACGTTTTAGTAAAATTTAATATTCGAAACACTGGTTATACAAACAATTTTTAGTAGTTTTGAAACGCAAATCAATACTTCCTGTGAACAAAAAAGTTTAAACGGGAAAACTACACTAAAAAATGACCAAAACACTTCAAGCTGTAAATGAAATTATCGTGGAGGGATATCTCAAAGCCATCTTGTATGATAATGGCATTATAGAGATATTTTGGGATGAATCCATCGAATTAGTCGAAGTAAAACATTTGCAAAAAATGCAGGAAACTGTAGCTGTTCTTGGAAAGGGAAAAAAAATACCTTTGCTTTTTGCACCGCATGATTTTGTGCACATCAATACTGAAGGTCAAAAATATGCCTCCTCAGAGGAAGGCGTAACTTACACAGCTGCAGTTGCCGTTTTAATGCACAATTTAGCTATGCGTATTTTGATGAATTTCTTTATACGTACGACCAAAATTAAAGTTCCTACAAAAGGCTTTCCAAATCGTGAAGAAGCAATTTTGTGGCTGGAGAAATTTAGTTCAAAGAAATAATTCAATTTTTTAAACAAAAAAACCGATGAAAATTTCCATCGGTCTAAAATATATCAAGTCAAAATAACTACTAACTTCTAACTATAAATTACAAACTAAAAACTCCTAGTTATTAACTTCCAACTCCTCACTATTCACAGCAACTCTTCCCGGATAAACTTTCAAAGCTTCTCTCAAGCAAATTACTGCATTTTTAAGTGATTCTTGATTCAATACGTAAGCAATTCGCGCTTCGTCTTTTCCCGCTCCAGGAGTGGAATAAAATCCATTTGCTGGTGCCATCATAACTGTTTGACCTTCAAAAGCGAAATCTTCTAACAACCATTGGCAGAATTTTTCAGCATCGTCCACTGGGAATTTCGCTACACAATAAAATGCTCCACTTGGTTTTGGACAAAATACACCTGGAATGCTGTTTAAACCATCAACCATAATGTTTCTGCGTTCAACATATTCAGCAACAACATCATCAAAATAAGATTGTGGTGTTTCCAATGCTGCTTCAGAAGCAATTTGATCTACCGTCGGAGGAGACAAACGCGCTTGACCAAATTTCAAGGCTGCAGCCATCACTTCTTTATTTTTTGTAACCAAAGCTCCAATTCTTGCTCCACACATAGAGTAACGTTTTGAAACAGAGTCAATCATGATTACATTTTGCTCAATTCCAGCTAAATTTAAAACTGAAAAAGGTTTTGCCCCATCGTAACAAAACTCACGGTAAACTTCGTCAGCAAATAAATATAAATCGTGTTTTTGAACGATATCACGTAATTTTTCTAATTCTTCTTTTGAATATAAATATCCTGTAGGATTTCCAGGATTACAGATTACAATTGCCTTTGTTTTAGCAGTAATCTTTTTCTCAAACTCTTCCACTGGAGGTAAAGCAAATCCAGATTCAATTGATGATGCCACAGGAACAACATTCAAACCAGCCGTTACTGCAAAACCATTGTAATTTGCATAAAAAGGCTCAGGAATAATTACCTCATCTCCTGGGTTACAACAAGTCATGAAACCAAAAATCAATGCTTCAGAACCACCAGTAGTGATCAAAATATCCTCAGAATTAACTGGCAAACCACCTTTTTGGTAGAAATCAGCCAATTTGTTTCTATACGATTCAAATCCAGCAGAATGACTGTACTCAATCACTTTTCTATCCATATTTTTAATAGCATCTAGAGCTACTTTAGGAGTTTCAATATCTGGTTGACCAATATTTAAGTGGTAAACAATTTTACCAGCTTTTTTAGCTGTTTCAGAGTAAGGAACCAACTTTCTGATTGGAGAAGCTGGCATGTCAATCGCTTTTTGTGAAATCTTTGGCATAAAATTTTTATTTTTGCAAAGTTAAGCAATTGCATAAAAAAACACCCATTTTGATAAATTTTAAACATCTTTTTATCCTTTCTTTAATTTTTAGTGTGTATTCTTGTTCAGAAAGTCCGAAAAATGACCTTGAAGTATTACCTCCACCATCTCCGGAACAAGTAAATCTTGAGAAACATAAAAAAGATTCAATTGTTGAACTCAAAAAATCGGTTAAAAAAGATACGACTGAACAAATTCAACATTCAGGTTTAGATTTGTTAACAGATATTCAATCGCTTGACCCAAGTATTTTGATTGATTTGAAATATGCCACTACAGACAATTTCATGAAACAGCGTTTGTATTTTGACATAGATAAAGTGTATTTGCAAAAAGATGTGGCGGAAAGATTAGTGTTGGTTCAAAAATATTTGAAGGAACTTAGACCAGATTTAAGCCTTTTAGTTTACGATGGTGTTCGCCCACTTTCTGTGCAACGCGCCATGTGGAATGCTTTGGATACAATTCCTGTTAAAGAACGCGTAAAATTTGTTTCCAATCCTGCCTCAGGTAGTATTCACAATTATGGAGCAGCGATTGACTTGACAATCGCTAAAAAAGATGGAACACCTTTAGATATGGGCGCTGGATACGACGATATTCGCAAAATCGCTTATCCAAGTTGGGAAACACATTTTTTGCAAACAGGAGAATTGACAAAAGAGCAAGTTGAAAACAGAAAATTACTGCGCAAAGTAATGGCCTCACAACGATTTTCAAATATATCGACCGAATGGTGGCATTTCAATGCTTGTTCAAGAAATCAAGCGAAGGCGAAGTATAAAATATTGGAGTGAAAAGCGGCACACGTGTTAATTTAAAAATATTTGCACGTGTAATTTTATTTTTGTAACTTTGTTTAAAATTCATAACATGAATACAAAATTAACCTTAACAATAGAGCAATCAGTGATTGAAATGGCAAAAAAATATGCTAAAGATCAAGGTCGAAGTCTATCAGATATAGTAGAAAATTATTTTAAGGCATTAACTGTGAATAAGATTGAGAAAAAAGTTGATGAAATTGAGTTAGACCCAATGATTGAATCAATGAGAGGAAGTTTTAAAGCTCCAAAGAACTTTGATTATAAAAAAGAATTACAAAAAGCACTATCTAAAAAACATTTAGGTTAAATGTTAAAAGTATTTGTTGATTCAGATGTAATATTGGATTACTTTTTTAATAGAGAACCTTATTCGATAAATTCTTCCAGATTATTTTCATTAGCTAAGGAAAATAAATTTCGCATTTATGTTACTCCGGTTATTATTGCCAATGTATACTATATCTTACGACAAACTGCTCATGATGAAAAAGTTAGAGCACATATTTTTGAATTATTAACTTTTGTTGACATTATCGATATACAAAAAGATATTATTTCGAAAGCCTTAAAATCTGATTTCAAAGATTTTGAAGATGCTTTACAAAATTATGCATGTGAGGCAAAAATTGATATCAAATTTATTTTAACACGAAATATCAAAGATTATAAAAACAGTAAAAAAAGTGTCTTAACTCCTCAAGAGTTTTTAAATAACTTTAAGAATTATATATCATGAAAATTGGACTTTTATTATCAGGTTGTGGCGTTTACGATGGCGCTGAAATTCAAGAAGCAGTTTTAAGTTTATTAGCTATCGAAGAAGCTGGTCACGAGGCAGTTTGTATTTCTGTTGACAAAAACCAATTCCATGTCATCAATCATTTGACGGGTGAAGAAATGCCTGAATCACGAAACATGATGGTCGAAGCAGCTCGAATAGCACGAGGAAATATTCGTGAAATTTCTACAATTACCCCTGCTGAAATTGATGCCTTGGTCATTCCTGGAGGATTTGGAAGTGCTAAAAACTTCACCACTTGGGCTTTTTCCGGACCTGACGGAACTATTTTACCTGAAGTAAAATTACTATTGGTAAACCTTTTTAACGTTGGGAAACCAATTATTGCATTGTGTGTGAGTCCTGTTGTTTTAGCGAAAGCTTTTGAAGATTCGGACAACCACTTAAATTTAACGATTGGAAGTGATCAAGAAAAATCACCTTACGATATAGCATCTTTTGCCCAAGGCTTGAAAAAAACTGGCGCTCACTCAGAAATGAAAACCGTTCGCGAAATTTTAATCGATAAAGAAAATAAAATTATCACTGCTCCATGTTACATGATGGATGCCTCAATTTCAGAAATTAGAAATAATATCAAGCAAGCAATTGAAGCTTTAAATCAACTTAATTAACAAGTGAAATATTTTTCGATAAGTGTCAATTTTACACTTACTAAATGTGGTTTTTTTTCAACAAAAATTAACTTTATTTTGGCATTTTGTTAATAATATCATCATTTTTTTTCGACTAAATCGATTGAAATATTGTAATTTTGCGCCACAAATCTATCCGCTAGGCGGACAAAAAATTAACGTATGAACGAATTTGGTAAAAAAGGAAAAAATGCCGATTTGAACGCAAGTCTCGGACTTAACAATCTAGGAAATGTATTTTGGAATTTAACTCCAGCAGAATTAGTGGAAGACACTGTAATCAGCGGACAAGGAGTTTTAACTGACTCAGGTGCAATCGCAGTTGAAACAGGTGAATTTACAGGAAGATCTCCTAAAGATCGTTTTGTAGTTTGTGACGAAAACACAGAAAATTCAGTATGGTGGGGTGATGTAAACATCAAGTTTTCTCCAGAGAAATTTGAAAGTTTATACCAACGCATGAAAGCGTATTTGACTGATAAAGACATGTACGTTCGTGATGCTTACGCATGTGCTGACAATGATTTCAGAATGAACATTCGTGTTGTAACTGAATTCCCATGGTCAAATATGTTTGCTTACAACATGTTTTTACGTCCAACAGCTGACGAAATCGAAAACTTTTCAGCAGACTGGAACATCGTTTGTGCACCTGGATTCAAAGCAGATCCAGCAGTTGATGGAACACGTCAACACAATTTTGCGATTTTGAACTTCACTAAAAAAATGATTTTAATTGGTGGAACAGGATATACAGGTGAGATCAAAAAAGGAATTTTCTCTGTTTTAAACTACGTTTTACCACACGAGAAAAATGTTTTATCAATGCACTGCTCTGCAAATATTGGAGAAGCTGGTGATACTGCCATTTTCTTTGGTTTATCTGGAACAGGAAAAACTACTTTATCTTCAGATCCAAACCGTCATTTGATTGGTGACGATGAGAACGGTTGGTCAGACAACACTGTTTTCAACTTTGAAGGTGGATGTTATGCTAAAACAATTGATTTATCTCGTGAAAAAGAGCCACAAATCTACGACGCAATCAAATTTGGTGCGATACTAGAAAATATTGGTTTTGTTGAAGGTACATCAACTCCTGATTACACTGACAATTCAATTACGGAAAACACACGTGTTTCTTACCCAATTGATTACATTGATAATATCGCAGTTCCATCTATCGGAAAAGCGCCAAAAAATATCTTTTTCTTAACTGCTGATGCTTTTGGAGTATTGCCTCCAATCTCAAAATTAACGAAAGAACAAGCAATGTACCACTTCATGTCAGGTTACACAGCGAAAGTTGCTGGAACTGAAATGGGAATTACAGAGCCAACAACAACTTTCTCTGCTTGTTTTGGAAAAGCATTTTTACCTCTACACCCAGCGAAATACGCTAAATTGTTAGGTGAGAAATTAGACGGAACAAACATCAACGTTTGGTTAATCAACACTGGTTGGTCAGGTGGTTCTTATGGCGTTGGTAGTCGTATGAAATTATCTTACACACGTGCAATGATTACTGCAGCTTTAGAAGGAAAATTGGATAATGTATCTTTCGAAAATTTACCAATTTTTGATTTAGCTATTCCTACAGTTTGTGAGAATGTACCAACAGAAATTTTAAATCCTCGTGGAACTTGGGCTGACAAAGCGGCTTACGATGAAACAGCAAACAATTTAGCTGGACAATTCGTGAAAAACTTTGAGCAATATGCTGCTGAGACTTCGGCGGATATATTAGCTGCTGCACCTAAAGTAATGGTAAAATAGTTTTTTACTGCAAATTTCTATTTTGAAATAATTGTGAATCCCTGTCCGTCAACTGACGGATGGGGATTTTTTTGTATTTTTGACTAAATCTTAAATCAAACCCACAAGATGGAAAGAACACTTGAAATTAGCAATTTAAAAAATAAATCCAAACTACACTTTTCTAGTAAAAATAACGAGATAGACTTTGCTCAAAACACTTTGTTGGTTTCTACCTTTTTTAATAATGAAGAGTTACCTCAAAATCATTTTTGGGCTGAACTGCTAGTCTTGGAACAAAACCTAAAAAACACTTTTTGCTTCGAACTTCCTATATGGGATAATTTTGAAAAGGTCAAAATAGTATTATCATCAAACACCATGGATTTAGAAAAGATTGAAGTTGCAGTAATTGCCTAATCAATTATTTAATATTTGAATATTTAGAGTGAAAAATCCTTAATTGGATCTAAAATCAAGTTCCAAAACTCTGGAACGTCTACCTCTATTTTAAGATTTTCCTTAGTAAAAGGATGAATAAATTCTAAAGACTTTGCATGTAAAAACAACTTATCAATCCCAAATTTCTCGATAAACATATGATTATGATGTCTGTTCCCATATTTTGGGTCGCCAATGATTGGATGAGCAATTTTGTTCGCATGTATGCGCAATTGATGCATACGACCTGTTTTGGGAGTAAATTCTACTAAACTGTAACGCGAAGTTTCATAAGGTGGGACAGGTATTGGGATTTCAATATGTTTTATGCAATTAAAATGCGTTTCAGCTTCTTTGTAATTTCCTCGATCGTTTTTTACTGGAGAATCAATGATTCCATTTTCAGACAAATGTCCTCGAAGTAAAGCCAGATATTTTTTTTCAATCTTATTTTCTTCAAAAAGCGCCTGAAAAACAGAAACACCTTCTTTCTTTTTGGCAAATAAAATCAAACCTGAGGTTTTTCGATCCAAGCGATGAACTGGAAAAGAGGTAATTCCTTGATTTCTCAAAATTTCTGCCAATGAATCTTCTTCAATATTTCGAGCGTAATACGAATGATGGACAAGTAAATTACTAGGTTTATTGACAATTAAACAAAAATCATCCTCAAAAGCGATTAAATCATCTGTTGTCATACCAAATATTTTTCCGCTTTACTCCTTTTTTCTTGCGACTTTTACTTGAATGAAAAGACTTTTTTTGGTACTTATTGCTTCGAGAATTAAATTTTCGCTTTTTACCCTGCTTTTTGCTTTTTATCGTTTTGGAAGTTTTACGCTTTACAGCTTTTTGAAAAAGATTTTTCTTAAGCGCAATTTTCATTTTTTTAAACCCACTTGGTTTTGATTTTTTCTTTTTGGACTTGCTTTTTTTATCTTTCCCGTCAATTAATTCATTGCTATCAGCTGAAAATTCCAAACTATCCAATTCTGCAAAGGAAATACTTCCTAAGCACAAAAATATTAATAAGATGAAGTTTTTTAATTTAAGCATTACTAAGTTAGTTAGATATAAAATCCTAGTTTTCATGCTTGTACGAGAAAAAATAAAATAAGTTCTATTTTTATTAAAAGTCTGTCATCTAAACATTGAAAATTTTGAACAAGTTAGCAACTCAATATCGCCTAATTTTTTTCACCCTATGTCTTTTATCAAAACGAGATTTCTTAACTTTGAAATGATTCTTTTTTGCACAATATCTTTTTTTCTTTAATTGATTTTTATGAATTTGTTTTTTATTTAATTTATTTCTTCTATTCGTATGTTTTATAACCTTTTTGACCTTATTACTTTGACACTTTAATCTTGAAACACTTGAAATACTTGGCTTACGACTTTTCTTCTTATTGAATTTTCTTTTTTTAAAAAAATCAATATCATCATATGCGTTTAAAATTTCAAAATCTAATTCATCAACATTTTCTTCTTGAAAGTAATTTACTTCGAGGAAAATAGAATCAATTTCATTTTCAATTGCTAAAGAATTAAAATTAATAAGAAAACAAACAACGAAAGTTAAGATTGATTTCCTTAAAGGTAAATTTGGATTTTTCATACTATTTATTTTAAGTTGATTAAATTTAAGGTTAAAAAGAAATCTATTTTCGAAATAAATAATAAAAACAGCCATTAATACCTATAAAATCAAGTGTTTATACGTGTAAAATATCTGAAAACATCTTTTAGAACAAAGTCACTAATTAAAGTCATTCTAAATAATTTTCTTTTTTCAATTATAGGTTGTAATTTTGTAGCAAATGTTCCCAACAAAAATGGGATTTACTTTGTTTTCATATAATGGAATTAGAAAATACAATAGTTGAAGTTCTTAAAACAATTCATGACCCAGAAATACCAGTAGATATTTTTGAATTAGGATTAATTTACGAAGTGAAAATAGAAAATGATGGTGATGTATTTATAGACATGACCTTAACATCTCCAAATTGCCCCGTTGCCGAGTCAATGCCTAAAGAAGTTGAAGATAAAGTCGCAGCAATTGAAGGAGTTAAATCTGCAAAAGTGAACATCGTTTTCGACCCACCATGGGACAAAGACATGATGAGCGAAGAAGCAAAATTAGAACTTGGTTTTTTATAATTAGAAATACTAATTTTGTAAAAAATAAATAGTAATCTCAATTTAAATTTTTCAAAGATTAAGGCTTTTTAAAAATTTAGAGAACGATTTTACCTGAGTAAATGAGTTCGATAGATTTTTAAAGTAACGCAAAGATTTGGAAAACATTAAATTGATTTTGGAAAATACATATGAGAAGAGTAGTAATAACAGGATTGGGAGCACTAACCCCTCTAGGAAACAACGTTGAAACTTTCTGGAATGGAATCAAAGAAGGAAAAAGCGGTGCAGCTGCCATCACGAAATTTGATACAGAAAAATTTAAAACCAAATTTGCCTGCGAATTAAAAGGATTCAATTCTAAGGATCATTTCGACGTAAAGGAAATTCGCAAGTACGATTTGTTTTCACAATACGCTTTGGTTTCAGTTGATGAAGCTGTGAAAGATGCAAACATCGACTTTGACACCTTAAATAAAGATAGAATCGGTGTAATTTGGGGTTCAGGAAACGGAGGAATTCAAACGTTTCAAGACCAAATGCAAGAATACGATGCGGGTGATGGAACACCACGTTTTACACCTTTTTTCATTCCAAGAATTTTAGTGGATATCGCCTCTGGAATTATTTCCATTAAATACGGTCTAAGAGGAATTAACTTCTGCCCTGTTTCTGCTTGTGCAACTTCAAACACTGCTTTAATTGAAGCATTCAACTACATTCGTTGGAACAAAGCAGATATGGTTATTTCTGGTGGATCAGAAGCTGCAATTACGCAACCTTCCATTGGTGGATTCTCCTCAGCAAAAGCATTATCTTCCATGAACGACACCCCAGAAACTGCCTCTCGACCTTTTGATGTTTCTAGAGATGGATTTGTGATGGGTGAAGGAGCTGGAGCATTAATTATCGAAGAATACGAACACGCCATCAAACGCGGAGCGAAAATCTACTGCGAAATTGTTGGAGGTGGAATGGCTGCTGATGCTTATCATTTAACTGGAACGCATCCTGAAGGAGACGGAGCCGTTTTAGGAATGAATTTAGCGATGGAAGAAGCCGAAATTACAGCAGATCAAATAGATTACATCAATATGCATGCTACTTCTACGCCACAAGGTGATGTGAGCGAATTAATTGCTGCAAAACGTGTTTTTGGTTCTCGTAAAAGTTTGAGTATTTCTGGAACAAAATCTATGACAGGACATTTATTGGGAGCTGCGGGCGCGATCGAAGCGATTATTTGTGTGAAAGCCATTCAAGATCAAATTGTTCCACCGACAATAAACACAACAGAAATTGAACCAGAATTTGCGAATGATTTCCATTTTCCCTTAGGTAAATCTGAACCAAAGACAATGAATTACGTGATGAGTAATACTTTTGGTTTTGGTGGACACATTGCGAGTGTTTTGTTTAAGAAAATGTAATTTTAACAATTTTTTATTTTGAACTGAAATTTAATTTCCTTATCTTTGCTTATATTTACACAAAATGAAATCAGAAAGCACTTTCATCATTCATCCTTCAAATAATGAGCAAGCTATGGCTCTAAAAGCTTTTTTAAAAGCATTGAAAATGAGTTTTGAAATTAAAAAGGAAGATAAGCCATACAATCCCGAGTTTGTAAAAGAAATTTTAGAAAGTCGAAGACAATACGAAAATGGAGAGTATACTTCTATGAATATGGATGAATTAAAAGCTTATCTGGGAGCAAAATGACTTATAAATTTGATTTAACTACTAAAGCAAAAAACGATATAGAATTTTTTAAAAAATCAGGAAATACCCAGATATTAAGTAAAGTATTTGAATTGATAAATTCTATTGTTCAAACACCTTATTCAGGAATTGGAAAACCAGAGGCTTTAAAACATCAATTTTCAGGTCTTTGGTCTAGAAGAATCAATAAAGAACATCGTTTAATTTATGAAGTTTTGGAAAATGAAATTTTGATACATTCTCTGAAAGGGCATTATTGATTTTACTTAGAATTAAATTTCACAAAATAGTTCCCCACACATCATCAGGATTTAAACGAGTTAACTTTTTTGATTTTATTTTTTTAGATCTATCTAAAATTTTAGAAACAAACTCTGGATCATAAGGACTTTCAATCTCCACTTCATTCTCCGTAACTTTAATACCAGATTGGTTTTTAAAATATTCAATCAATTGCTTGAAGGTTTTTCCAGCATCTGAATTTTCATTGATTTGAATGGTGAACGTTGACATGATAAATAAGATTTACACAAAGTTACAAAAAAAGTTTGTAGTCAAAAAAATAATTTATACTTGAACATTGAATTAAAATTGTAAAATAAATTTACTTTTCCTCTAAAAGAAAGATTTTTATATCTTTGTTAACTTAAAACTGTAAGCTATTTATGTCTTTTAAATCATTATTCCGAAAAAAATCTGTTAAAGATATCATGCAACAAGTTGCAGATAGAGAAAGTGCTGACGGTCACGTTGGACTTGGAAAACATCTTGGCGTGCGAGATTTGACAGCTTTTGGTATTGCTGCAATCATCGGAGCTGGAATTTTTAGTACCATCGGAAAAGCAAGTGCCGACGGTGGTCCTGGAGTAATTTTTCTTTTCATTTTTACGGCTTTAGCTTGTGGTTTTGCTGCATTTGCATACGCAGAATTTGCTTCCATGGTTCCTGTTTCTGGAAGTGCTTACACCTACTCTTACGTAGCTTTTGGAGAAATTATCGCTTGGATAATTGGTTGGTCATTGATCATGGAATATGCCATTGGAAATATAACGGTCGCCATTTCATGGAGTGATTATTTTACCAGTTTACTCGAAAGCGGTGGACTAAAAATTCCCCAGTGGATGCAAATGGACTATTTGACAGCAAGTAAGGGCTACGACGAGGCCGTTGCTTTAATCAATTCAGGGAAAAAATTCATTGATTTAGATGGTGGTTTACAAGCTGCCCATACTGCTTGGACTAGCGCACCAAAATTAGGTTCATTTCACATTGTTGCTGATTTACCGGCTTTATTCATCATTGTTTTCATTACTTGGTTGGTATACCGCGGAATGAAAGAATCTCGAAACGCAAGTAACGTAATGGTTATCATTAAATTAGCTATCATTTTACTCGTAATTGCTGTCGGAATATTTTATGTAGACACCAAAAATTGGGATCCTTTTGCACCGAATGGAATTGCTGGAATTTTGAAAGGAGTTTCTGCCGTATTCTTTGCCTACATTGGTTTTGACGCCATTTCAACTACTGCTGAAGAATGTAAAAACCCACAACGAGATTTACCGCGTGGAATGATGTGGGCAATTATCATTTGTACGATTTTATATGTCATCATCGCCTTAATCTTAACCGGAATGGTAAGTTACGAAGATTTGGACGTTGGAGATCCATTGGCATTCGTATTCCAAAAATTAAACCTCAAATGGCTTTCTGGAATTATTGCTGTGAGTGCTGTTGTTGCCATGGCGAGTGTTTTGTTGGTTTTCCAAATGGGACAACCTCGTATTTGGATGAGTATGAGTCGTGATGGTTTGTTGCCGAAAAAATTCTCCAAAATTCACCCACGCTTCAAAACACCATCTTTTGCAACGATTGTAGTTGGTTTTGTCGTAGCAGTGCCAGCTTTATTTTTGAATTTGACGACTGTTACTGATTTGTGCAGTATTGGAACACTTTTCGCCTTTGTGGTGGTTTGTGGAGGAGTTTTAGTACTTCAAAACAAAACAGATATTCCACGTGGGAAATTCAAAACGCCTTACGTGAATTCTAAGTACGTGATGCCATTATTGTTCGTTGGGACACTTGTTTTCGCTTTTACATACCTGAAAGAAGATACACTTGCTTACGTCAAAAACGAAAAACGTGTTATCAATCACAATGAATTGATTTCTTTAATGAATGACGAACAAATCGCAGCTTTAAAATTAGAGGTAACTAAAACAGATTCAGCTTTATTTGCAAAGAAAGATGGCGATTTAGAACGTTACCTTGACAATATTTCGGAAGAAAAATATTTAGAAAAATTAAATACGGTTGAACTAAAAGACTCTGAAAAATACATTTCTGGTTTCAGTTTGTTTTCTGAGAAAATTCCTTTCTGGATTTTTGTAGTAATCACGTTGATTTTGACAGTATTATCAATTACGAAAAACCTATCTTTAATTCCATTGCTAGGCTTAATTTCTTGCTTGTACATGATGAGCGAATTAGGCATTTCTAACTGGATTGGCTTTGGAATTTGGTTGCTCGTTGGTTTGTTGATTTATTTCTTGTATAGTAAGAAAAATAGTAAGTTGAATTTGATTAAGGCTTGAGAAATTTGAAACGGAAATCAGACTAAAGTTTGTTTGTAGCCTGTTCAAGTTAATAACAGAGTTGTAGATTATTTGACTTTTGTGAAAATTTGAGTTTCTAAGATAGATTAACGGTTGGCAGCTACCCGAAGGGCGGGCGTTTTAGGATAAAACTTGATTTGAAAGACTAAACTTCCTTTAACCACAAAACTGTCTTTGGAACACGAAACCCCGCCTTTTGGGTAGGTGCTGTTATCTGCCGTTCTACTTTCGGTCGTCATTCGTTTTAATTCTTCTTACCTAATGCAGAGATGTAATCAATTATTGGAATGTCAAAACCTACATTGAAAAATACATTTTCAGTGTCAAACTTTTTGTCTGTGAATGGACAAGCAAAGCCAAAATTTGCATTCAGTCCATTAAAAAAAGTTATACCTAAACTTGAACCCGCGACAGCATAATTGAAATTACTATTTGTTTTCAGGTCAACAAGATTGTAAAGAATTCCAGAAGCATAAACCATCAAATGCACATCGCTAACTGTTGCAATTTTTTGAGGTCTTAACCAAACTCGTTCACTGCCCCTATACATAAATTTCTCACCTGGCTGAAATGCACGGGAATATTTTTTATCAAAAAATTTTATTTTGAATCCGAGTTTCTCACTTGCGAAATAAAGATTCTGTAAGTTGGCAGGATTCCCAGCATCGTCTTTTGCTAAAGTGTTCTTATTCATAAAATATCCGTAGTTAGTTCCAATTGAAAAGAATGGTCTTGGATTAATAAACCACCACCAAGAAGCAACACTGCTTTTTCTTGTGCTTGGACTGTAATATTGGTCAACTGCGGAAATTAGAGATTCAACATCTATGTATAAATACCCTTTGTCAGATGTGGATGCGTTTTTTTCCGCAACTGCATTATCGGAATTTGGTTCCATGTATTCCACTATGGTATTTTGGAGCATGAAATCAAGAACACTTGCCGCAACATGATTGTCAAATTGGTTCTTTGCAAAATTTAGAAACTGAACTAAAACATATTTCATTGCATAGTATTGGTCTTTGGTTAAACTGAAATCTTCAAATTCAGATTTTTTCAATCCAATATAAAACCCAATTAACTGTCGGTATTGGTCATAGTTTGTATTAACTGCATTTGCAATTGTGGTGATTTCTGCTTTTTGTGCTTCGGACAACACTTCAGCATAATCCGTGTTTATTTTTCCTATCTTGTCTTTTAAGTCGGTAGCAGGTAAATCAGCTAATGATGATAGCAAATTATCCAAATTTTTTTTCACGCCATCATTTGATATTTTTGATTGAATTATTTTCAAATTATCAATGGTGCTTTGCATTGCACTTGCCATTGTTGAGAGATTATCAAGATGTCCTTTTATACCATCCCTAAGTGTTTTTAAAGATTCTTGCTGTCTTTGCAGATAAGTAATTTTATCATTATCAGTTTTGAGTTTGTCAAAAGCATCTTTGTCAATTAATTTGAACTTTTGAAGAATACTCAAATAGTCTGTCGCCTTTATGTCTCTGATAATTTCATTGAAAGCATCAGAAGTGATCTTATAACAATTATCGCTATCATACCATGTCCTAAAATTCTTGTCAGTTAAATCATCTTTGAACTTAAAAGTATTTTGAAGAGTAGCATCGTTTAAGATAACATCATAGCAAATATCAATAACAAGATTAAAAGTTTTTACATCTTTTGGGTCTTGTAACTTATCTCCTTTGATTTCTCTTTCAGCATTTTTGAAAATACTTGCATCAAGTGTTAGTGTTCCAAATTTCATTTGGTCTTTGACTTGTGTAACATAAAGAGCAAGCCCATAAACATAAGCAAACTCTGTTGAACTTTCAACAATTGATTTGGTCATTGCCGTTTTGTTTTTTCCACTTGTCAATACATCCATCACATTATAGAGGTAATGATAGGTTGTAAAATTTTTCACGTTACCTGTGAATGAAGCGTTATTAAAGCCTTCAATCACTGTGTTTCTGAAAACCCGTTTCTTGACTTCTTGCTGTTTTTGCTGAATGATTTGAGTCAAGATTTCAGTGTTGATGTTTCCCTTTGAGAAGGAAGGACTTGAACCAACCAAACTTAAAGTCGGTCCTTGTGCTTTGATTTGTCCAAATGTCAAAACAAAAGCTGTGATTAATAGTAAGTGATGTTTCATCTTGCTTGTTTTTGATTGTTATTGTTAAAGTTTAATGTCCAATTTTACTACTGTCGATTGATGTTTGTACTGTCGTCAAAGAATGGCAGATAACTTATCTATACCCGCCATTTTATTTCGCATATACATCCAATAATGACATATAAGCGAAACAGCGTAGCGGATATTTCCTCAAATATACATTTTTTTTCATTCAAACAATTTTCAACCCAACAAATTATTCAACTAAGTTCTCTTTAATTTTCAACTAAATACCGATTATATTTTCAATATAGTCCAACAAGTTGCACAATTTTCAAATTATATCGGCATTATTCAGATTGTTAACTGGTCATTCACATTCTTACCTTTGTAATAAACATTCTATTTATTATATTTGCACTTCTTAAATAGTGAATACCATGTTTGAAAATCTTACCGAGAAGTTTGAAAGAGCGTTTAAAGTCCTAAAAGGACAAGGACAAATTACGGAAATCAACGTTGCTGAAACCTTGAAAGAAGTGCGTCGCGCCTTGTTGGATGCCGATGTTAACTTCAAAACAGCTAAAGATTTTACGGTAAGAGTAAAAGACATTGCAATTGGTAGAAACGTATTAACTTCCATTTCTCCGGGACAATTGATGACGAAAATTTGTCATGAAGAGTTGATCGAATTGATGGGAGGAAATGAAGTAGATATCAATTTCCAAGGAAATCCAGGAATTATTTTAATGTCTGGTTTACAAGGTTCTGGTAAAACTACCTTCTCTGGGAAATTAGCGAACTATTTAAAAACTAAAAAAGGAAGAAAACCACTTTTGGTTGCTTGTGACGTTTACCGTCCTGCGGCGATTGACCAGTTACACGTTCTTGGAGAACAAATTGGTGTGGAAGTTTATTCCAATAAAGAAGAAAAAAATCCAGTTAAAATTGCTGAAGCAGCGATAATTCATGCGCGAAGCAACGGTTTTAACGTAGTGATTGTCGATACTGCTGGTCGTTTGGCTGTTGATGTGCAAATGATGGACGAGATTGCTGCCGTGAAAGCTGCGATTAAACCAAGCGAAACACTTTTCGTAGTGGATTCGATGACAGGTCAAGATGCAGTGAACACAGCGAAAGCTTTCAACGAAAAAATCAATTTTGACGGAGTTGTCTTAACGAAATTAGACGGTGATACACGTGGTGGAGCTGCTTTATCGATTAAAACAGTTGTTGAAAAACCAATCAAATTTGTTGGTACTGGCGAGAAAATGGACGCAATTGACGTGTTCTACCCAAGTCGTATGGCTGACAGAATTTTGGGAATGGGTGACGTTGTTTCATTAGTTGAACGTGCGCAAGAGCAATTCAACGAAGAAGAAGCACGTAAACTTCAAAAAAGAATTCAAAAAGATCAATTCGATTTCAACGATTTCTTGGCGCAATTGCAACAAATCAAAAAAATGGGTAACGTTAAAGATTTGATGGGAATGATTCCTGGAATGGGAAAAGCAATGAAGGATGTTGATATCAAGGAAGATGCTTTCAAACACATCGAAGCGATTATTCAATCCATGACACCAGCTGAACGTTCTAATCCGACTTTATTGAACGGAAGCCGTAAAGCTAGAATTGCAACTGGTAGTGGAACAAATATCCAAGAAGTTAACAAATTGATGAAACAGTTTGAAGACACACGTAAAATGATGAAAATGATGTCAAACCCAAAGAATATGATGGGAATGATGAAACAAATGAAGGGAATGCGTGGCGGAATGCCAGGAATGTAAAATCAAACTCTAAGACATTTAAAGTTTTGTGTATTTGTTTTTAACGCAAAGATGGCTAAGTTTTTTTTGATGCACTTGGTTGTTTTAAGGGCGCAAAGCGATGTTTTGAGCTTGTCGAAAAATTGTAGCAACGAAACCTATTTGTAAACCTTTAACTTCTTATTAAGATTAAGTATTCACAGTTAAAAATTAAGATTTAAAGTTGAATTCGAAAATTATCTTATTCGTAAGTTACGATAAAAATTTCTTCATCGTCTTTCTTAAACAATTTTTCTTCTCTAGCGAAACGCTCTAATTCAGAACGGTGCGTCAATTGCTTAAGTGTGTATCGCGTTTCTTTTAATTTCGATTCGATCAATTCAATATCAGCTTGAATTTTAGACAGTTTTCGTTTCTGTGAAATTAAATTAAAAATATCGTTTTCATCTAAAAACAAAGCGAAAACTAAAAACACGGTTGTTGTAAAAATATACTTATTTCGAAAAAAACGCAAGCGATGTTTCCATTCTTGAATTTTAGGATATTTTTCTATTTTCACTTTTTCTTCCATAGTACAAATGTAAATAGAAAATGAATTGTTAACCAAACAAAAAAATCAAATTATAAGTCTCGCCTTGTTGAAAACAATTAAACCATGCAAGGTTTCTGCATCTAGAATTAAACTTTCCGTTCTTTGCGAAAAACTTTAAATCTTTGCGTTTTAAATAAACCTTTTCTTTTGCTCAGGACTTGGCAAAGCACAAAAACCAACACTCAACTTATGTCTTCTTTTCGCTATAAAATCATATATTTTATCTCTCAAAAACACAGGGATCAGGTACCCGATTTTTAAAAATTGCCATTTGAATTTCAAATCATTTACTAGACGCAAGGCTCCAGCTGATTTTTGATACAACTTCTTTCCATCCCAAAAATAGAATGTACTTAAATCTGCCTTAGGAAAATTATGTTCTTTGAAAAAGTTTAAGGCGAAATCTGATTGTAAGGCAGAAAAACAAATGTCAGAATTCCTTTCATTGTTTAAAACGAATTGAACTGATTTGTTACAAAAACCACAATCTCCGTCGTAAAAAAGAATTTTCTGCATGTATAATTTTTATTGAAAAATAATTTTTCACGAAATTAAACAATATTTGAGTTTAAATCTCGTTATCAATTTAAACATTAAATATTTCTTTTTGCCTATGTTAAAAACATTACCTTCAAAAAATTATGCTTCCCAAAACAATTTAAAGTCTCAACCTAAAGACGAAACTTTGTTCGCGATTTTAAATTTTAGTCGCTCGCTGGAAGTCAAAAAGATTAAAAACAAAGCTGTTTTTATCAACAATAATTAACAAAAAAAGGGATCCGAAAATCGAATCCCTTTTTTTATATTATTTTTTTGCTTCTTAAGCGTTGATGTTCATGTTATCTAAAACAACCATTACATCTTTAACCGCTGTAGCTGATTCTTCTAATAATTTTTTCTCATCGTCATTCAATTGCAATTCGATTATTTTTTCGATACCATTTTTTCCTAATACTACAGGAACTCCTAAGTAGATATCTTTCATTCCGTATTCACCGTCTAACCATGCGCAAACTGGGAAGATACGTTTTTGATCACGAACAATTGCTTCAACCATTTGAGCAGCAGCTGCACCTGGAGCATACCAAGCAGAAGTTCCTAATAATTTAACGATTTCACCACCACCAAATTTAGTTCTTTCGATGATTTCGTTTAATTTTTCTTCAGAAATCAATTCTGTAACTGGAATACCAGAAACCGTTGTATAACGAGGAAGTGGAACCATTGTATCTCCGTGTCCACCCATCAATACTGCTTGAATATCTTTTGGTGAAACACCTAATTCAGTTGCTAAAAATGCACGGTAACGAGCAGTATCTAAAACACCAGCCATACCAAATACTTTTTTAGAATCAACTTTTGCATTCAAGTAAGCACAATAAGTCATTACATCTAAAGGATTAGAAACAATGATCAAAATCGCATCTGGAGAATGTTTGATGATATTTTCAGTAACTGTTTTAACGATTCCTGCATTTGTAGCGATCAAATCGTCACGAGACATACCTGGTTTTCTTGGTAAACCTGAAGTAATTACAACTACATCAGATCCAGCCGTTTTTGAATAATCATTTGTTGAACCAGTTGTTCTTGAATCGTACAAATTAATTGGAGAGGTTTGCCAAATATCCAAAGCTTTTCCTTCAGCAAATCCTTCTTTAATGTCAAGCAATACAATCTCGTTTGCTATCTCTCTTGAAGCTAAAACATCAGCACAAGTTGCACCAACATTTCCAGCACCTACAACAGTTACTTTCATGTTATTAAATATTTCAATTTTTTGTGGGTGTAAATTTAAGTTATTTTTAGATAATAATTAACTTTATTCCGAAAAAATGTATTTATTTTACATAGTTTACAAAAAAAGAGGCAACCCTAATAAAAAAATAACGTTTTCAAGAATATAACTAAGTGTCGAACAAAGAAGAAATTAGCCAACTAATTAGTGATTGCGTGAATAACTCACGTAAGGCACAAGAAAAATTGTTCAAACTTTTTTATGGTAAAATGTTGTATTTGTGCCTGAGATACCATCCTGATCGCGACACAGCTCAAGAAGTTGTTCAAGAAGGATTTATCAAAGTCTTTGAAAAAATTTCGAGCTTTGATATGCAAGGTTCAATTGAAGCCTGGATCAGACGGATCATGGTGAATACAGCAATTGATTTGATAAGAAAAAACAATAAAGCAACATTAGTTGAATTGAATGATAACCACAAGGATTCATTTTCAGACCAAGATACGGAAGAAATTGAAATGAGTTTTGAAACAAATCAACGTTTGGCTTTGGAGGCAATACAAGAATTGTCGCCAGCTTATAGAACGGTTTTCAATCTATATTACGTTGAAGACCTAACACACAAAGAAATCGCCGAGCAATTAGGTATCTCGGAAGGAACTTCAAAATCAAACTTAGCTAAAGCTAAAATGAGAGTGAAGCAAATTATAGAACACAAAACAGCAAATAATTCAGTTGAATGAATACAAATTTGAAAGAAATATTAAAACATGGTGAAG